>NZ_JBHIRD010000001.1:8548-278881 GCF_042196905.1 Bartonella sp. AA89HNZF | reverse complement strand
TCATCATCTACAGGGCGTATACGCTCCGGTACCACAATCACATCAAGAGCAAGCTTTTGAAACTGTGCCATCACGCCGCCGCCTTTCTGATCTCTTTAAAGAATAAATCCATCGCACGCCCTGCCCATCTTCGATAAGCTTTCGCAAAAACGGGTTCTTCCAAACGCCGGTTAATCACTTGCATAGATAGAGAAATAGAAGTCCGCTGACGTGCCTGTATCGCAACAATACGCCGCCGTGGCACCTCAAACTGATAATGCAAAATATGAATAACAATCTGTCGTGCTAACGCCGCATCAAATAAGCCATGCGGGGGGTCAATAATATACCGGATCGGCAGATGCTTAAATCCACTACTCACGGCTTTTAAAGAACAGGAAAGCATCACCTGTAAACGTTCAACTTCTGAATAAGGATTAACGATATCGCTTCTGGCTTCTGGGGTCCATAAATTACAAGCAGCAACCATAACCACCCCCTATAAAAACAATATGACCACCATCTAATCGCCAGAACCAACCCATGCAAACGGCTGTTCTATGATGCAACTCTATGCAATTTATCTTGCCTATTTCGTACTGATCTTTAGACATTGATAAACCTTTTTATCTTATGGTATTTAAATTCATGGCAAATGCGTATGATACACGCAAAGCCGTGTAACGAAGTTCAAGCAGCATTACCGCGCAAAGCAGAATGCGCACGCGAATCTGTGTTGGCATGTTTTGCTGCTTTAAAAATGCGACGGCGACTTTTGGGGTAGCGGTCGCTAAAAACTTGCTCAACGGGCAAACCGATAAAATCGGCAATAGCGCGTTCGGCTTTCTCGTTAGACCGTGTCCAAATGTGTTGAACACTGGATGACGAGAGTTGATAAGCTTTCGCGAGCTCCGCCAAGGTCATGTTACGGCGGCGTAGCTCGGCTAAAATACTATGGCGATCCCATACTTGAATGCATGTTTGGGTGGTTGTCATAAACTTCGCTCCTGCTTCAAACGGATGCTCAAACCATCCGTTTTTTGTGGGGTTAATTGTAAAATATCTGCCCTCTATATCGGGCGGTAATATGTAGTTAATTCATTTTATATGTTTTGTAAACATAAAAAATGAATTTATGAGGTATTTTTTTGGCACGTCCCGATTCAGAACCAAAAACACCATTGGCAAAACGCCTACGTGACATAAGAAAAATGCTTGGAAATGAAGAACGCGGTGCTTTTGCAAAAACTCTTGATTTAGCGAAAGGTACGCTCGCAAATTATGAGCTCGGTGTAAATGAGCCACCAGCATCTATCGTAATTGCCTATCATAAAATTTATGGCGTAGACTTCCATTGGCTTCTCACTGGAGAAGGCGAAATGTTTACAGACATGGCAAAAGCGAAAGCAGCAGGCTTTAAAGCACCCACCATTCCTGCTGGTCTCATGAAAAAACTCGGTCGCATAGCTTATACAACCTATCGCGATGCAAATATAAAACTCCCCCCTGAAGATATAGCGGAACTCGCGGCGGAACTTTATAAAAAACTGCAAGAGCTGGTTCAAGACATCAACGACATGGAAGAGGTCGAAGCAACTTTCCCTCTTCTTAAAATTCATTTAAAGCGTCAAATAGAGGCTGAAAGAGTACATCTAGAAACTACACAAAATACGGCTTAATGCCTCTCTAAGATGAATGGGGAATCTCTTTTTAAAATCCTGTAATTTAAAACGAGACTCAATATAAATAAGGAGCATTTTTGGCACGCCCTAAAAAAGAACCTAAAACAGAACTAGCAAAGCGGCTATGTGAAGTGCGACGCGCCCTTGGTTTCACGGAGCGCAAGCAATTTGCTGAACATCTTGCAGCACCTGAAAGTACTATGTGTAATTATGAAACTGGCTTGCGCGAACCACCTGTATCAATGTTGGTAATTTACAAAAATGTTTGCGGTATATCTGTAGAATGGCTAGCTACTGGTGAAGGTGAAATGTTTAGTGACATGGCAAAAGCGAAAGCAGCTGGTTTTAAACCACAAACTATCCCTACTGGATTGATGAAAAAACTCGGTCGCGTGGCTTATACAACCTATCGCGATGCAAATATAAAAATCCCTCCTGAAGATATAGCGGAACTCGCGGCGGAACTTTATGGAAAACTGCAAGAGCTTGTTCAAGACATCAAAGACACGGAAGAAGTAGAGCTTATTTTACCTCTTCTAAAATTGCATTTAAAGCGTCAAATAGAAGCTGAAAATGCACATCCAGAAACTAAATAAGATACAGCTTAATGCCTCTTTAATATGAAAAATCGATATGAAAATCTTTTTACATTAAAAAAATAATATAACTATTTGATTAATAAGTATATATTGCCTCTAAAAATAGATAATCATCAATAGGTGAAAATCTTTTTTGCTTTTTTGGTTATTTTTGGCTGATTTTGACGTCAATTGAACTTTTGGATTGATTTTTTTCACAGGGTCTTCAAAGGCGGTTTTCTGGGCTTTCACAGACTTTTCAAAATTTTTCACAGGGTTTTCACAGACCTTTCAAAGCCTTCTCTCATTTTTACCATGAAAACGCACTTTTTTCTGATTTTCGCTCTTTTTTACAATTTTAGGTGTCAAAATCTATTTTGACAAAACGCGCATTTAATGCTAAATTTTATACATAAAAACAACAAATTATCACGTATTCCTACCTAATCCCACCTTTTCCCACTTAGTATAAAACCTAGTGTCAAACTACAGTTGTTGTAGCTGTATGTAGCTTGCCAGCAGGTTTTGTATATTTTTCCATTCGGTTTTGTATCAATTTATTTTTTTCAAAGTTTTTCTAAGATTCGTAATTTCTTATGAAACATCTATTGGATTGGGGGGCTTAGATTTAAGATAATAATTTTGAACTTAGACGGATTTTTTACAGCCACCATATAAAAGATTAATTAAAAATGATGAGCAATGATAAGAAAAACAAATGTTAAACAAATCAAAAATTGACTTATCATTAGAGAATAATTTTTGTTCAAAAGTATGTTTTTTACCAAAATTGTGCCCTAAAATAAAGATTGTTGATTTTTCAAATGGCGTGTCTTCTATTAATTCAACATTTGCTTCAGATACATTCAATATTATCTCTGCTAAAAATTTACAAAAAACTATACCTGTAGAGCAGGCAAAGTCTATTATCGATTCCTTTAATGCGCAGAAACTACCTTTAGCTTGGTGGGTTGACCTCATTCGTCTCATTATAAAGTTGATGAAGTTCTCTTATCTATTGGCTTAGAGCATGTTGAAACAGAGGTAGGAATGGCAGCTTTAGCGCAAGATATAGACTCACATGTTACTTCTATGCCGGATAACTTCAAAATCAAAGAAGTTGAATCCCTTCAAGATTTTAGAGATTACGGAAATGTTATGGCATCAGTATTCGAGCCTTTTGATGAAGAAGCGGTTATATTTTATGAAGCAATAGGCCATTATTATAAAAAAGACTCTGATGTAGAGATGTTCGTTGGTTATATAAATAATAATCCTGTAGCAATATGTTTTTGTATTAAAGCGGATGGGATTGGTGGAGTGTATGATATTGTCACCAAGCCGGATTTTCAGAAAAGAGGTATTGGGACATTCATGACAAAAATTGCTATTGAGCATTTAAAAAGAAGGAGATGTCATGTAATTGGTATGCAAGCCTCTCACGAGGGAATTAGCATTTATAAAAAATTTGGTTTTACAAACTTTGGTAAATTTAAAATTTATTCCAATAAACACGTAGTGGTTTAGCTATGAACTCTTTTTTTGCTCATCAATTAAAAAATTTATTATTTTCAACAAAACTCAAATATGATCAAGCAATCGATATAACCAAGGAAGCTTGACCAATCCCCTTTAATACTGATAGTGAAAAGCTAAAATCAGTTATTACAAACATAATTGTTTCAAATGACGCACTCAAATTTTCTTATTTTTTTAATTTGTCTTAAAAAGATATCTATCACAAATCTAAGTTGAACAAATGTAATTTTTTATATGATCGATAATCTACTGTATGTTACTGATAATTATGAAGAACTCGAAAGAAAACATTTAAAACGACAGTTGCATCATAGTTTGTTAGATGGTTAGTCTGTTAGTTAATTAATAGAAAAAATTTTTGCTTTATACAATAACCAAAGGAGCTTAAAAAAACTTTTAAAGGTCCTTTATATGTATTGTTTCTTTTTCTATATCACAGTTGATGATGAAAAATCTCTCACGCTAATTGTAATTATTTTCAAACGAAATAAACTGTTTTCACCTATTATTTAGAGTAAATTAAATTTTTGGGATTTCTGGCACATCATTTGATAATCCTCTTTCTTGAACAAATTCTTATCCAGAATAATCTTCAATATAAAAATAAATTAATAACTTGGTTTATAAAGATAATTTATCATTATTCATATTGAGCAAGCGTCTCAAATATCATAGGATTATCTCATTTCAAATCTCTATACATTAAAATCACTCACAATCATCTGCTCACACATAACAGGAAAAATTGAGGCATCAATAAAATTCACTTGAAGAAAGGAATAAAAACTCTTCTTCTGAACGCTCTGAAATACCAAAGACTATCGCAAAATTGGGAGCCCAAATAGTATAGGAGGTACCCCTTTCACCTTGAAAATGTAAAAATGGGAAGCATAATAGCTTTATACACTTCATAGAGGCTTTAGACCATTCACGAACGTTATTATAAAATGGATGTGACACACTTTGAGAGAAATCTCTTTAAAATAGACATGTGGATTAACAATATAAATGCATCCTATTTTACATGAGAAGCATAACTTCAAATCAAGATAAGGTAACATAAAGTATTGAAATCGTCATAGTGCACAACAAAATTAGACCATTTTAAATGTTTAATGGTAACATCTGCTAAACAACAGAATAAAAATTCAATTTTGAAAAGATTAAACCACACGCTACAGGTCTATTGAAACTCCGATTGTGCAATCGACTACCTTTTTGCTAAAATTTAATCACTATAAATATAAAAACCTTAAAGTCCGCTCTAAATTCGTAAAAATTTCTAGATCTTGCTGTATAAATGTTGAAACTCCTCATGGCTACTCATCTGAAACGCCAATAATTCCATAAAGCATCTCCATAAAAAAGGATAATGACGTTGTAATATCCGAAAAAAATTTACCATATCACCTGAAAGATCATTGATAATTCCATCAGGAAGTATCAATTTCTATTTAGAAAACCCTATCCGTGCCGACAAAAACTATGTAAATGTTAGATATATAATAATTTTGATGACGATTTTGGCTCATCCTGTTTTGCCACCAATATAAGAAACAGCAAATATAGTGGATCCGCCAGCTTTAATATCGCCTTGTAAAAGGTCTTTCCCTCTACACTTTTTGCTATCAAATCCTGATTTTACAATTCCTTGCTCTCTTTTTTATACTCAAAATTGCCTCTGAAACAGGATAGATTAATCGTAAAAAATATATAAAAGAAGCAAATTATAACATTTTTTCTTATCCTTCTTAATACAAAATAACTGTTAAGCTACAATGCGCTAACACTTATCAATCATAAGCCCAAAACATCATATAATGACGACACAAATTCATAGAATGAAGATTTTTCACAATCAACCGTTGTATTAATCTTTCCATAATGCATAAAAATGATGAAGCGGCCCTCGCCCTTTCCCTACTTTTAAAGCATCTGAAGCAGTTAAAGCGCCATGCAAATAATCTTTTGCTTGTTTAACAGCGCAATCCAAAGGTTGAGTAGGTAACAGAGCTGCAATGGCAGCAGAAATGGTACACCCTGTCCCATGATCATGAGTGGTTGAAAGACGAGAGGCTTCAAGTATAAAAAGGTTTTCACAATCACAATAAAGATCTGGACTAGAACAATCGTAATTTTCTGTACTATTTTTGGTAATCGTATTCAAATGTCCCCCTTTTAACAAAACTGCATGACACCCTAGCGCCAAGAGTCGTGGAGCATATTGATACATAGTCTCTAAAGACCATTGCACTTCACCTCCCAATAACAGTGCAGCTTCAGGCAAATTTGGCGTGATCAAAGTTGACATCGGCAAAAGAACATCACGCATAATTTCAATTGCATCAGACTTTAAAAGAACATCACCACTTTTTGCAACCATAACCGGATCAAAAACAATGAAACGCGCTTTATGATAAGCAAGACGTTCTGCAATAACCTGTGCAATCTGAGCATTTGCAACCATACCAATTTTAACGGCATCAACATGGATATCCTCAAAAACAGAATCAATTTGATCTGCAACAAAAGAAGCATCTAATGCCTGAAAAGAACGCACACCCTGAGTATTTTGTGCAACAACAGCTGTAACCACACTCATACCATAAGTTTTCATAGCTGAAAAAACCTTCAAATCCGCCTGCATTCCAGCGCCACCAGAAGGATCTGTTCCCGCAATAGATAAAATCCGTGGAATAAAAAGTTTATCTTTTTGTAATTCCATTAATCTCTTCCCTTCTGTTTTTAAATATCGGAAAATGAGTTACCGAAAAAATAGATGCTTGAAAAAACATAAAGAAGATGTTTTCTCATGTGAATTATATTATATATGAAGTCTTCTTATAGATATAAAATGGAAAATGTAGTGCTTATCCTTCGTTCTATTCTTTTTACGTTCGCTTTTTATACAACAACTTTCATACAAATGATTCTTTACGCTCCCGTTTATTTTTTAATGCCCCGCAAAAAGGCATGGATTGTCCCTAAAACATGGGCACGCGTTACACTCTTTTTGCAAAAATACATCGCAGGCACAAGTTATGAGATTGAAGGTTTAGAAAATCTTCCCAAAGGACCCTATATCATTGCTCCAAAGCATCAATCGGCTTGGGAAACTTTCAGTCTTGTTCCCTATTTTGATGATCCCACTCTCATTTTAAAACGTGAATTGATGTGGATTCCATTGTTTGGCTGGTATATGGCAAAAACACAAATTATCCCTATTAACCGTACAACCCCCATCAAAGCCTTAAAAATGGTTATACAAAAAGCAAAAGAGAAAGTAAAACAAGGGCGCCAAATCTTGATTTTTCCCGAAGGAACACGCCGACAACCCGGTCAAAAACCAGATTATAAGTCAGGAATTGTCGCGCTCTATAATGAATTAGGACTTCAAGTTGTTCCTATTGCACACAATGCGGGTTTATATTGGCCACGCAATAATTTTCGCCGCTATCCCGGAACAATTCGTGTCCGTATTCTTCCCCCGATAGAGGCAGGTTTAAGCAAACGTGATTTTCTAGATCAACTTGTCCAAAAAACTGAAAAAGCGTGTGATGAACTGCTTCTCTTAGCAGCTCAAGATCCTAGCCCTCCTCCTATGCCACCATACGCTGTTCAGAAACTTCAAAAACTAAATCATCATGAAACAATGCACTGATTGATAAGAATAATGTATCACTTTGTATATTGAGCGGAGTATAAGAAACAAAAATATAAGAAAGTTACTTCAAACTTTCTAATTCAAAATTATAAAACACATGTACATGATAAGAAATAATCAATGTGTAAATTTTTTTGAAAAAGAATTCTTCCTCTCTTTAAAATCATTTAAATAACATACATCTCATTGACTTATAAGGATGTTTTAGCGTTATTCAACTTGAATGAGAACCCTGAATACCGTAAGATTCTCTCATTTCAAATCTATTCTAGGTTGAATCAATTAGAATCATTTTCTTACACATTACAAGCGGGGATATCTGTGTGAATAAAACGATACAAGAAAAGATTAAAATGCTTTTTACGAACAGTCTCAAGTGCCAAGGGCTATCCTAACAGGAGAGCAAGAAAAATGCATGATTATGCAGATTCATTCTTTTCTGAGAAATTCAATCCCTCCAAGAACATGAAATCTTGTACAATCTTCATTATTTAAAAAGTATTTCTTGAGATACTTAAGTCATCAAACCAAATTCAAGGGGAAAATAAAAATGAGTGTTGGTTTTTATCCCACAGACACAACGGATACAGCAATTAACCATCTTTCCTCCCTATCCTAGACTTAAAAGCTTTGTGTGCTACATTAAAACAATTCTAAATAACGAATAAGAGGGAACTAGATTTAAATTAATGCAACGTCTCTTCTATAATTTATTTTTTTCTGTGATTTTGAGTTTATCCAGCGCTGTCGCTCTAGCGCAGCCTTTTATTTCTGTTGATGTTACAACGAGGCGTATCTTAAAACATAATCAAGCTTTTGAGCGTTGGTATCCTGCTTCCTTGACAAAATTAATGACCGCTTATGTTATTTTTCGTGCCATGAGCCGAGGAGAAGTTTCACCAAACAAACATATCACCATCAGCGAATACGCCGCAAAAGCTCCCTCATATCGTTCAGGCTATAAAGCTGGTTCTGTACTCACACTTGATACAGCCTTAAGTATCACCATGGTTAAATCTACCAATGATTTAGCTATTGCCATGAGTGAAGCCATTGCAGGTTCACAGAAAGATTTTGTACGTAAAATGAATAGCGAAGCTAAACGTTTAGGCATGTTTGGCACCCATTTTGCAAACGCAAGTGGTTTACCAGACCCTCAAAACTACTCCACGGCACGCGATATTGCTCTTTTAGCCGTTCAAATACGTCGAGAATTTCCACAATATGCTCATTATTTTTCTATTCCAGCCATTGATTTTGGTAATAATCGAAAAATTCAGCATAACTCAAACAACCTCATTGGCCGTTTTTATGGGATAGACGGTATGAAAACAGGCTTTATCTGTGCCTCTGGTTTTAATCTTGTTGCCTCAGCCACCCGCAATAAACGTACAATTATTGCTGTCATTCTAGGTGCTAACAACATAAGTGAAAGAGAAGAAAAAGCTGCACAACTTCTTGAAATAGGATTTTTGCACCAAGGAAGCCCCCAATTAACACTAGCAACATTAAAACCTTATGGGAGCAACATAACACAAGCCAACAATATGAGACAACAAACATGCACACCTGAAGCCATAAAAATGCATGCAAATTCATATGATGATCAAGGAAATATTATTCTCACCTCACCTTTTATCACTGCTCCACCTTCTTTTTCTCATCCTTTATCAGTACACCTCATTCGTACGCCACAAGCACCTAAAATGACAGTAAAACCACTAAGAAAACCCTATATTCCGTATAAAAAGCACGCAAACCATTCTATAAAAAGCCATAAATCATAATCTACAATTAATTATAATACTTTGATTTATAATGATAATTAATTATTTTGTACCTTATGTCAGACCCACAAGTATTGTAAGATTCTCTCATTTCAAATCTGTATTTGTTGAATCAATAAAACCAGTCTCTTGCGCGCCACAAGACGGATGAACATGTAGATAAAATAATTAAAATAAGGAATAAAAATCCTTCCTATAAATCCTTTTAAGAACCAAGAATTATCATAACATTGACGCTAAAAAGTGTATGATATACCCACGTGCACCTACCTTTATAAGCGTAAAGATAGTGGTAAAATAGATTTCATGGGGGATTAACCATTATATCCCTCACGGACACCATTATAAATTGGTTCGACATACTGAGATATATTTTTTAAAAACAAAACTATGATTGATGATTAACATGAAAATAAAGCGCATCCCTCTCACGCTTATTACGGGTTTTTTAGGCTCTGGCAAAACAACTTTGCTCAACCGTATGCTACAAGACCCTCTTCTAACAGAATGTGCTGTTATCATCAATGAATTCGGCGAAATCAGTATTGATCACCTTCTGGTTGAAAAAACGACAGAAGGAATTATTGAGCTTGCCAATGGTTGCTTATGTTGCAATTTACGCAGTGATCTCATCGACACATTAATTGATTTAATAAATCGCGTTCAGACAGGACAGATCAAACAACTCCATCATATTATCATTGAAACCACAGGGATGGCTGATCCCGCCCCTATTTTACAAATACTTTTAAGCCACCCATTGTTTATTCAAACATTGTCCATAAATGCTGTTATTGCAACATTTGATACATTAAGCCCACTTTCCATATGTAAGCGCTACCCTGAAATATATAAACAATTAATATTTGCTGATAAAATCATTCTCACCAAAACAGATCTTAGAGACCCACAAACGCTTTCAGATACACTCCTTAGCACACTTAAAACAATGAATCCCACAGCACAAATCATTGACGCCCATTCTGAAGGTTTCTGTTCAAATCTATTAATAAATAACACATTATGGGATGAAAAAGGAGAAAATACAAAACTTAAACAAAATCTTACGACTACCCCACATGATCATACCCCCCATAAAACCATTCGTACCTTTTCACTAAACTGTGAGGATCCTGTTGATTACGCCACAATTGAAGCTTTTTTAGATCTCCTACAAGAGCGCTATGGTACAAAATTATTACGTATTAAAGCAATTATCGCATTGCGTGATGACCCTTATCGCCCACTTGTATTACATGGCGTACAAACATTTTTTCATCCTCCCATAAGATTGCCAGCATGGCCAAAAGGAATAAAACAAACACGTTTTGTCATCATTGCCGATGGTGTTGAAAAAGAAGCAATACAAAAGCTCCTCAATGCTTTTTTTAATAAACCAGCAATAGATACTGCAGATAAAACAGCTCTCTTAGAAAATCCTCTGGTCATTCCAGGAATAAAATTTTAATTTTTTCGCCCCTTCAATGATATAACATTAAATTCATTGGCACCACCATCTTTATGCTTTTAAAGGAGCAAACCGGCACCATTACACACTTTGCTAATTCCCAATGTTGAAACAAGCTCTTGGCACTTAAAACGGTTTGTAAAAAGCATTTTAGTCTTTCTTGTACAATTTCACCCACGCAGCGATCCCCGCTTGTAACGTGCAAGCAAATGGTTTTAATTTATTCAACATGGAACGGCTTTGAAATGAGAAAATCTTACGGCATTCAGGGCTCTAATTTGACTTGAAAAAACTAAATTATCATTATAAATCAAATTGTTACGATAAAAAAATTAATACCCATCAATCTGAAAACAGATTGTTTTCTCTCTAAATGCGCTTCATCTGCAAATAACTTCATGTGATTCATTTCACAGACCGATTGGCCAAATTCTTGGTTCTAAAATATTCTGCTCAACTCTATATTTATTCAAGCTAATTGAAATCAAAATCCCTGTTAAGAAAAAAACCAAAATCAGACAGAGGCAATATCGCATTTTAAAATATGTGAATGTATCTTATATAACAGCACGACAAGACAATATTTCACAGCATAAAAGAATAAAAAGAGAGGTACATTTCATGTTAACTTACTCAAACGAAGGTTGATACCAGTAACGATGTGCAAACAATCCAACTTCCTTGAGAAAGTTCCTCTTGGCTTCTCACTTCATATGATTTACTTACATAAAGCTCTATGAAAAAACTCTGCGCTTTAAAATATTGACTACTCGCTTAAATACCTTATGTGCAAAGTTTTTGCATATCCTGTATCACCATTATTAAGTAATAGTGTTTACGGTGCTGTAGGATACAATAACACTCACTGCATTAGAGAAACTGAAGTTTTATCAATATCGCGATTAAAAACGTAACGTTTTCCGTAAACCTCAACAGTTGGAGGTTGACGATTTTTTTCAAAAAAATCATAACCTTTCTTAAGCATAACCCAGAATTGATAATGAGGATTCTTGCTATGACGTGACATATTATCCTCGGTCATGCGGAAAGGAAAAGCCTGCAACTGAAACTCTCTTTGTCCTCCTTTAAAAGCATCCCGTGCAAACGCATAAATCTGAGCCATGTTCTTATCACTCATAGAATAACAACCTGCGGAAAAGCAAGAACCATGCACCATAAGATTGCTTCCTGTGCGACCATTTTCCTGATCATACAGGTTAGGAAATCCTATATTAAAAGAGAGATAATATTTTGAATAAGGATTCATTTGGTTTGCGCTAATAGTATAAAAACCCTCTGGTGTCTGAAGATCCCCTTCTTTATATTTAGGTCCAAGCTTACCAGACCATTTGCAAATGCCATAGCGAGCAACCAATATAAAAGGTCCTGAACGAGATTGCTTCCAAACTTCAGCAAGATTTTCTTCCTTAAAAAACCGCATCATAATCGGTGCATAGGGATCTATATCATACAGAACCATTCTATTTTTAATTTCTTGCGGCAATGGCTGCTCAACTTTAGCGCGAATAGAGGCTGGTAATCTTCCTTCACATGCTGTCAATAGTCCCATTACAAACAACACACACACAGCGAGGAATCTGCTAAATGTCATCGAATAAAACTCCAATCCAACACCCCTCACAAAAAATAACCTATGTTAGAGATCGACCAATTTGAAGGTATTTTTCCCTTCTCTCTTGTTTAAGCACTTGACCATCTTTTCCAGCCATAGCTTTTAAAGCCTCTGAAATAACATCACCCGTTGCATCAATGACAATCTCTTTGTCACGATGCGCTCCCCCTAAAGGTTCCGAAATAATGCCATCAATAATCTTTAAGCGATACAAATCTTGAGCGGTAATACGCATATTCATTGCAGCATCTTTTGCACGAGCTGGATCACGCCATAAGATAGAAGCTGCTCCTTCTGGTGAAATAACAGAGTAAATTGCGTGCTCCAACATATAAACTTTGTTGGCAGCCGCGATTGCTATCGCCCCTCCAGAACCGCCTTCTCCAATAACAACGGAAACCACAGGAACTTTCAAACGCAAAGTTGTAGCTGTTGATTGAGCAATTGCTTCCGCTTGCCCACGTTCTTCAGCGCTTACCCCAGGATAAGCACCTGCTGTATCAATAAAAGTGAGGAGTGGCAAACCAAAGCGGTCAGCCATTTCCATAATACGTACAGCTTTACGATAGCCTTCTGGACGTGCAGAACCAAAATTATAGCGCAAACGTGTTTGCGTATCGTGACCTTTCTCTTGACCGATATAAGCAATGGCCTCACCTTTAAAGCGTGCAAACCCCGCTTGAATAGCCTCATCTTCAGCAAACTTGCGATCTCCGGCCAAAGGCGTAACGTCACTCAATAGGCGTTTAGAATAGTCCATAAAATGGGGACGATCCGGATGACGAGCAACTTGTGTTTTCTGCCACGGCGATAATTTTTTATAAATATCGCGCAACGCTGTTTGGGAACGCGTTTCAAGACGAGCAATCTCGTCACTCATATCAAGACTGCCTTTTTCCTGAGAAATTTTTTTTAATTCAAGAATTTTCCCATCAAGATCAGCAACTGGTTTTTCAAAATCAAGATAATTATACATTTGTGTCAACTCATTCAGTGTCACTTATACACTTATAATTTGCTTTATAAAGTCTTTTTCAAAAACATCACCTTTTCTTTAACGAGCCTTTTGCTCATCGGCAAGTGGATGATGCTCATTGACTAAACGATAAAGTCCCTCTTCCAACACATGGGTATAAATCTGAGTAGTAGCAATATCAGAGTGACCTAACAAATGTTGAACGGCACGCAAATCAGCACCATTTTGCAAAAGATGACTAGCAAAAGCATGACGCAACACATGGGGAGAAAAGCTATCACTTCCTATCCCTGCTCTTCTAGCGAGATTTTTCAACTCCCGTGCAACGACTTGACGAGCAATATATCCTGTCTCGGAATGCGCTGGAAAAAGATAAGAACTCGTAGCATCCTTTCCCTGATCACGCAAATTTAACCACAGTGAAAGAACTTGGCATGCTTTTTTTGATAACAGCACCATTCGTTCTTTTTTGCCCTTACCACGAACCAAAACGCTGTACTCTTTCCTTCGAACAGACTGAACCGACAGACTCACCAACTCACTAATACGTAACCCTGTTGCATAAAGCATTTCAATCAATAGCTGAAGACGCAGTGCACGGAAATAACCTTTGGACCCATAGTCTGCTTGATTGACTTCTAACTCCGCAAAATCAAGCAATTTTATCACTGCATCTTCACTCATGATTTTGGGCAAAGGACGCCCCTGATGAGGTGCATCAATATCATGAGAGGGATCATCTGCTCTCAACCCTTCAGCATAAAGGAATTGATAAAACTGACGCAAAGTCGATAAACGGCGCGCTTGCGACGATGCCGCAAAACCAAAAGTATGCATAAGCGACAAAAGGGTAATTAAATCTTCTTTTTGTGCTGAAAAAAGCGAAACAGAGTGTGAAGACAATTCGTCTTGTGCCCACTGCAAATCATGCTGATAAGCCGCAAGCGTATGAGGCGAAGCCCCTCTCTCCGCACTCATCATCTCAAGAAAATGATCTATCACAGCATCACTTTTCATTTCATTGATTCGCTCCCGTAGAAAGATTCCATGAATCCAAAGGAACATCAATGTACATATCCACAGTTACTGGTTCAACCCAAACCACAAGAGCACCCATTATAATGAAAAGAACAGAAAGCAAAATGAAAAGAATCATCAAAAATCTAGTCAATGTTGGCATAAGACAATAACCTACCCAAAAATATTCTATCTCGTATTATGCCTCACAAAGATTAACAGGAATTGACTTTAAGATGGATAAATGCCGAAATAAAGTTATGAAAAGCAATCGACAAAAACGCGTCCCCATAACACAAATAAAGAATCAGCTCTTATCGTCCCTTGATAAAAGAGCACTTGTCCTTGTTGGTCTTATGGGGGCAGGCAAATCAGTGATCGGAAAACGCGTCGCCACCATGCTTCGTTTACCTTTTTATGATTCTGACCAAGAAATTGAAAAAGCTGCACAAATGACAATCACGGAACTCTTTGAAATTTATGGTGAATCCGAATTTCGTGCTCTTGAACAGCGTGTTATTCTAAACCTCATGAAAAAAAGTCCCCTTGTTTTAGCAACAGGTGGTGGTGCCTACATAAATGAAAATATCCGAAAAGCCATTCACCAAAATGGTATATCCATATGGCTAAAAGTCGATCTTGATATCCTCATGCAACGTGTCTCAAAACACCCAACACGTCCCCTGCTTCAAACAGCCAATCCTAAAGAAACTATGCAAAAACTCATGGAACAGCGTTATCCTATCTATGCAAAGGCAAACTTAACAATTAACAGTCATAAAGAAAGCCGTCATACCGTAGCACAAAATGTTATACGATCCGTACAGCACTACCTATACACAGAAATTAACAATAGGGATAACCAGCATGCAAACCAAAACCGTCACTGTTAAACTGGACAAACACTGTTACGATATCATCATTGGTCCGGGTCTGATTACACAAGCTGCTTCACAGATTAAACATGCTCTTAACAAAAAAGATCCTCATCAAACGCGCTTGGCACTTGTTACAGATACAAATGTTGCCTCCCTTTATTTGGAGATATTGCAAGCAGAATTGACAAAAAATAAAATTCATACTGTCCCTATTATTGTAGAAGCGGGAGAACAATCAAAATCATTTTCAACCCTGCAAGTTGTCATCGATCAAATTCTTGCTGCGCGTTTAGAAAGAGGCGACTGTGTTATTGCTTTTGGCGGTGGTGTCATTGGCGATCTAGCAGGATTTGCAGCAAGTATAATCCGCCGTGGTATGAACTTCATTCAAATGCCCACAACGCTTCTTGCACAAATTGATTCCTCTGTTGGTGGAAAAACTGGAATCAATAACCAATATGGCAAAAATCTTATCGGTGCTTTTTATCAACCACAATGCGTTATTGCTGACACGTGTCTTCTTGATACCCTGCCGCCGCGCGAATTTCGCGCTGGCTACGCAGAAATAGTAAAATACGGTCTCATTAACCAACCTGACTTTTTTGAGTGGCTTGAAAAAAATGGGCAGAAAATTTTCTCTAATGGCCCTATGCGAACAGAGGCCATTGTTCGCTCATGCCAATTTAAAGCTGACATTGTAGCACGCGATGAATACGAAACCGGAGAGCGCGCACTCTTAAATCTCGGCCATACATTTGGACACATGCTTGAAACAGCAACCGCTTATGACTCTAACCGTTTAATCCATGGCGAAAGTGTAGCAATTGGGATGATTCTAGCTCATCAATTTTCTGCTCAATTAAATTTAATAAGCCCCACGCTTACACAACGCATTGAAGCGCACTTCAAGTTTATAGGATTGCCTACACAATTAAAGGATATCCCAGGGCCTCTACCAGATGCTGAAACTTTAATGACTCTCATTGCCCAAGATAAAAAAGTTTCGCAAAACAATTTGACTTTCATCTTAACACGCGGACTTGGCCAATCATTTATTGCAAAAAATATTTCACCAGATGCAGTTTTATCCTTTTTGGAACAAAAATTAACAGAAATTCGTTAATTCATATTGAATATAATTGATTCGTTTTTATACTTCTATTAAAGATTAAATATGATGATGTCTGCGTAGCTCAGTAGGATAGAGCACAGGATTCCTAAAGAAATTGGGCACTTTGAGGAGAAATCCTCAAAGTGAATCTGCTCAAATTCGGGGAAAGCTTCATGGGCGACTATATGCCAATCCCGAGCCAAGTCTCTTTTCAAATGAGAGAAAGGTGTAGAGACTGAACGGGCAGCACCTAAAGAGCAAAAGCTTCAAGGTGAAGAGACAGTCCAGACCACAAACAGCCGATAAGGCTGGCGGTGAAAATCGAAGTGGTATGAATCCTGGGGTCGCAGGTTCGAATCCTGCCGTAGACACCATCGTATCAGTCAAATTATTCTTTGTGCACAATATTAGGAATATAGGGAAGCATCATGAAAAAAACTTTGCACATTTTAGGATTTTTCACCGCTTTAAGTTTATCACTCTTCAGCTCAAACAATAGCTTAGCTGGTTCTTTAATCATTGAAGTACCAGACAATCCAGAGCCCAAAACAGAGACCATTACCTATCAATGTGATACTGGAACAGGTAAAGAGCGCGTAGAGGCAGTCTATCTTAATGCTGACAATATTTCGTTGGTTGATTTCAAATGGAACGGTGACCGTGTCATTGCTGCTAATGTCATCGCGGCAACAGGAGCAAAATTTGCAGGAGCTCAGTATATCTGGTGGGAGAAGAACAAAGAAGTCACGCTTTATGACCTTTCTCAGGATCCAGAAGAAAAAAAACCTATCCTCTGTAAAGATGAGTCAACATTATTATTTTAAATAATACGGGAAATATTATGAAAAAAATTTCTTTTACTAAACAATTTTTCATTACTTTAAGTGTTTTACTCCTCGGTTCAATTAATGCATTAGCAAGTTCTTTAGTCATTGAAGTACCAGATGATCCAGAACCAACAACAGAGACCGTCTCCTATCAATGCGACATGGGAACAAGTAAAGAGCATGTTGAGGCAACTTATCATAATGCTGGCAATATTGCACTTGTTGATTTAAAATGGAACGGTAAGCGCATCGTTGGTTCTAATGTAATTGCCGCTTCTGGAGGAAAATATGTGGGTGGTCAATACATTTGGTGGATAACTAAAAATGAAGCCATATTTTACGATCTTATTAATGATCCAAAAGAAGAAAAACCCATCCACTGTGTAGAAGAAAAAAGCACAGAATAAAGAAGATTTCAAGAACCGCGCTGGCTCTCATCTCTTGATGTTCCTTCTGACGTGGGTAACTTTTCCTCCGTCTGGTGTAATAAAAGAGCCAGCGGTTTTTCTGACTGTTCTTCTGAATGATGTCGATAAGCTGCTGTATGTGAAAGCAACATAGAAGCTACCGGTGCTGTTAAAAACAAAAAAAACATCAGCAAAACTTCATGAAAAACAAAATAATGGTCCACAAATATTGAATAAAGAAATGAAGAAATAAGAATACTACCAACGCCCCAACTCGTACATACTGAAAGCATATGCAAACGCTTATAAAAATTGGAAAAACGCACCAAACCTATCGTGGCGATCAATGTCAATCCAGACCCTAATATTAAGAAAACTGTGATAGCAATAGCAACCAAAAGCGATATATCATCTTTCATTCAATAATCTCCCCCCGCATAAGAAATTTCGCCAAAGCGATGCTTGAGACAGATCCCAACAATCCAATAATGAGAGCTGCGACAAAATAAGTGGTTGTTCCTGAACGAATATCGAATGTAAGAAACAAAAGAATAGTGGTTATATAAAGGGCATCCAAACCAACAATTCTATCCTGCGCCCGTGGACCACGAATCAACCGAAACAGCGCAAAAATCACCGCTAAACTTAAAAAAAACTGTGAAAAGAAAAGCCCCCAATAAAGAATCACCATACTCATAAAAAAATCTCCAAAAGCAATTGCTCATACCGTTGTTTGATCAACTGTTTGTAATCATATCCATTTTTTAAATTTAAGACATGAAGCAAAAGTTCACCCTTTTTACTATTATAGGCAACCCAAGCAGTTCCAGGGGTTGCCGAAAGGATGCATGCTAAAATAGCCAAAGCAGTGCGATTATGAAGCAGAAGAGGTACTACAATAAAACCAGATTTCTGCTCTCGAGACCTTTTTGTTAAAACAGACCAAGCCACCGAAACATTTGAGAATATAGAATCTATAAATACTCGAAAAACGAGACGAAAAACCGCACTCCAGTTTTTAATAACAGCCTTCTCCAGCTCCAGAAGCCGTATCATCCAACCACAAAACAAAGCGGTTAAAATCCCTAAAAGCAATTGCCCTAAACTAAAACCACTTAAAATAAGCCACATAAGGACAATGACACCACTGAAAAAAGGGGAAGGACAAAAACGATTCATTTACTCACCTCCCTATTTTCGAGAGAAAAATCCGTTAAAACGCTCCTAATATAGTTTTGAGGTTCATACAAAGTCTTAGCAGTTTCAGACATATAATGACTAACAGGACTGGCTACAATTGTTATAAGAAAACACAAAGCAAGGAGAGCGGCAATAGGCGCAAATTCTATCACTTGCACACGGGGAATACGCCCTTCAAGAGAAACCCAAAAAGTTCGGATACCCGTTCGTGTCAATGCAATCAAAGCCGCAAAACCAGAGAGAGTGACAAAAACTATAAAAAGCCAATCTTGGTAAACCGGTAGAGAGGCAGAAAAATCCTCTCTACTGTGATTTAAAATTGCCATGAACATCATAAATTTAGCAACAAAACCAGAAAAAGGCGGCAATCCAATAATCAAAATGGCACAGATACCAAAACAAGCTCCAAGAATTGCCAAGGTTACTGGAAAATAGATGCCAACTTCATCTTCTTCCTCCTCTTCATCGTCACCATACACCTCCATTGTGACAGCAAGAACATTAGCAGCCACATCTTGACAGCGTTCAACCAACTCTACCAAAAGAAAAAAAGCTCCCAGTGCTAAAGTTGAAGAAACAATATAAAAAAGTGCGCCTGCTGTCAGTGCTGCATTGCCTATCCCGATCGCAGCCAACAATGTACCAGAAGAGACAAGAACGCTATAAGCTGCCAAACGCACCAAAACTTGGCTCGCCAATACCCCAATAAAACCAACAATCATAGTGGCAAGCCCACCATAAAACAAAACCGTATGACCAAAATGGTTAAAATATTCACTTTCAGGACCAAACCATAGCAACGTTAAACGTAAGATAATATAAATACCAACCTTGCTCAAAACTGCAAAAGAAGCTCCAACAGGCGCTGCTGCTGCACTGTAAGTTGGCACCAACCAAAAATTAAGCGGCCACATACCCGCTTTAAGCAAAAAAGCAATACCTAAAAGTGCAACACCTATTTCGAATAAAACAATATCTGTAGAAGATATATATTTTATTTTAACAGCCAAATCGGCCATATTAAGAGTACCAACGACTCCATAAATGAGCGCTATACCAACTAAAAAAAATAATGAAGCAACAAGATTAACCACAACATAATGCAATCCTGCGCGCACGCGTGTCTGACCAGAACCATGCAAAGCAAGCCCATAGGAAGCCGTTAACATAACTTCAAAAAACACAAATAAATTAAATAAATCGCCAGTCAAAAAAGCACCATTTATCCCCACCATAAAAAATTGCATTAGTGACTGAAAATGAGAGCCAGCTTTGTACCAATGAGCCCGCGCAAAAACCAACACGCTAGTCACCAACAAGCTGGAAAGTAAAAGCATCATAGCGCTTAAGCGATCAAGGACTAAAACAATTCCAAAAGAAGACGGCCAATTACCAAGTCGATAAACATCGCAAGCCGGTGCTATTTCAAGAGTATGTATAATCAATAAAATGGCAGTAACAACCAACAGTCCCGCAGAAGAAAGACTGATGAATGATTTAAGTTTTGCACGACGTTCATCATAAAAAAGAAGAAGTGCTCCAGTGATTAACGGCAAAAGAATAGGCAAAATAAGGAGATGATGCACTCCTATTTCCATTATTGCACCTCACGTCCATCAACGTGATCAGAACCCGTTAAACCACGTGAAACCAACAAGATAACTAAAAATAAAGCTGTTGTTGCAAAACCAATCACAATCGCAGTTAAAACCAAGGCTTGTGGGAGAGGATCGACATAATTAGCTGGATTAATAACAGTGGTAGAATCAACAATTGGAGCAGCATTACTACGCGGTCTACTCATTGAAAATATAAAAAGATTAACACCATAGGAGATCAAGGACAAACCAAGAATGACTTGAAAAGTACGTGGACGCAAAACAAGCCAAATACCTGATCCGACAAAAACACCGATACCCAAAGAAAGAACAATTTCCATTAATTTTCCTTCTCTTTTAAAATAGGTTTCTTACCGATTCGGTAACTCCGAATTGACTGGTGTGCAAGTGCAATTAAAATGAGAACAGTTGCTCCTAACACAAGAGAAAGCACACCAAAATCAAACAAAAAAGCAGATGCCATGGGAACTTTCCCAATTAACGGAAGATGAATATATCGAAAAAAGGATGTTAAAAAAGGATATCCAAAAAACCAAGAGCCCATCCCCGTTACGACTGACAATAATAAACCAAAGCCTATCCAACGCAAAGGTAAAACTCTCAAATGCGTTTCCACCCACCGAATATCGCGTGCAAGATATTGTAAAATAAATCCTATAGCCAAAGTAATACCACCGACAAATCCACCTCCTGGCAGATCATGCCCTCGCATGAATAAATAAATAGCAAAAGCGATAATAATCGGAAAGAGCCAACCCATAATAACAGCAGGAACAGCTAAATAATTCAATACTGTATCTCCCACATTTCGATTAGGCTGTGCTATATCAAAGGCTTTCTGGATACGTTGTTGAAAAGGCGCATCAATACTCTCAGGCGCAGGACGAAAACGTCGTAAGAGTGCAAAAACAGTAAGGGAAACAACACCCAAAACCACAATTTCTCCCATGGTATCAAAACCACGGAAATCAACCAATAACACATTCACAACATTGCGACCACCAGCATCTGAGTAAGCATGTGTTAGAAAAAAATCAGAAATCGTCGTACCTTGAGGACGTGTCATCACTGCAAAAGAAAGCCATGCTACACCAGCACCTCCTACAAGGGATATGATGAAATCACGGAAACGACGCAAGCGAACCCAAAAATGAACAGCAGCTGGCCCAGGGTCATGCAAACGTTTAGGCAACCACCGTAAACCAAGCAATAATAAAACGACTGTAACAACCTCAACAACCAATTGTGTTATTGCTAAATCAGGAGCAGAAAGCCATAAAAAGGTTGTACAAGTCATCAAACCAGCTCCCCCTAAAAGCATAAGTGAAGCAAGACGATGAAACTTTGCTCGCCAAGCCACTAAAAGCGCACATAATCCGCCAACCAGCCAAAGAGCGAGAAAAGGAATATCAAGTGGAAAAAGCGGTAATGTCCCCACTGGAATGAAACCATCGCACCAAAGTAAAAGACCAACAAAGGCAAAACAGACCCAAAAAATCCAATGCAATTGGATCTGCAAACGGCGTGTTGACAAAGCAGACTCCACCGCACGTGCCCATTTCCAAGAAATAATTACGAGAATGCGTTCAAAAATACGCGGCCCTTTTAAGTGACGGAAAAAAGGAGCCCCATCATCACAGGATAAAAAATAACGATGCCCAACAGCATAGAGCAATCCGCCCCCTAATAATGCAACAAAGCTCATCACTAATGGAGTGTTAAACCCATGCCAAACAGCCAAACTATAAGGAATTGTCATTGGTCCTAAAACAGACACGACCGCATTATCTAAAATAGGTCCTATTGTTAAATTAGGAAAAATACCAACCGCTAAACAAATAAACACCAAAAGCTCCATTGGTAAACGCATGAAATGCGGTGATTCATGGGGAGTCTTGGGCAAATTGTCAGGCTTTGATCCTAAAAAAACGCCATGAATAAAGCGTATAGAATAGGTCACACTAAACAGACTGGCCAGCGTTGCCACATAAGGTGCAATCCAATCGAGCCATGATTCCATATGCGTTTCAACAGCTTCAGCAAAAAACATCTCTTTCGATAAAAAACCATTCAACAAAGGAACCCCAGCCATCGCTGCACTCGCAACTAAAGCAAGAGTTGCTGTAATAGGCATAGAACGATAAAGCCCTGACAGTTTACGCATATCACGTGTTCCCGTCTCGTGATCAATAATGCCAGCAGCCATAAATAAAGAAGCTTTAAAAGTAGCATGATTGGCCATATGAAAGATCGCCGCAACACATGCAAGTGGACTACCAAGACTTAAAAGTGTTGTAATTAATCCAAGATGACTAATAGTCGAGTAAGCAAGCAGTCCTTTCAAGTCTTGCTGAAACATGGAAAAATAGGCACCTAGAAGAAGAGTTGAGAGTCCTGAAAAGCCAACCAGCCAAAACCAAGATTCTGTTCCAGAGAGCACAGGCCATAAACGAACGAGCAAAAACAATCCCGCTTTTACCATTGTTGCCGAATGCAAATAAGCCGATACGGGGGTTGGAGCAGCCATCGCGTTGGGTAGCCAAAAATGAAAAGGAAATTGCGCGCTTTTTGTTAACCCTCCCAATAAAATACAAATAAGGATAGGACTATAAAGAGAACTTAACCGGATCATATCTCCAGACTGTAGCACTTTATCCAAATCAAAACTGCCAACAATATACCCAATCAATAAAACGCCAATAAAAAGAGCAAAGCCGCCAAAACCTGTGATCGTTAGAGCCATACGCGCACCCTCACGCGCACTTGCATTATGGTACCAATAGCCGATCAGCAAAAAAGAAAAAATACTGGTGAGTTCCCAGAAAACAACCAAAAAGACGAGATTACCTGATAAAACTATTCCTATCATTGATCCCATAAAGGCCAAAAAAAAGGAAAAAAAACGCGGTACAGAATCCGCTGGATCTATGTAATAACGTGAATAAATGACAACAAGCAGCCCAATCCCTGTAATAAGCAAGCAAAAAAGCCACGACAAACCATCTATGCGGAGAATCAAATTGCTTCCCCATTCTGGAAGCCAAGAAATATCTAAACGCACTATGTGGTTTCCACGAACTTCCGGATAAAGCATTATTGTAAAAATAAGACAGAAAAGTGCGACAACCCCAGCAAACCAAGCTTCATTATTTTTTGCTGTCGAACGAAAAAAGCCAATGACAGCACTTCCACCAAAGGGAAGCAAAACGAGCAATACCAACATTGCTTCCCGTGTTGTCATTCTTTAAACTCCATTTTACCTTAATATTTTGTCATCGACAAAACAAAAACTTATATTCTCACCCCCCATTCTACACTTAATGATAATAAGATTTAATAAAACTTAAAAGCATTTAAATTTAAAAAAAACAATGCTTGCATGAAAATACTGCGCACCACACAAGTCTTCTCTTTATTGTAAGAACAATAACGCTCACGACAAGAAGCAATTAAAATTTTATTTAATTTCTATCCTTTAAAAAAGCGTGATAGACACTGCCTACGCCCCCCATGAAAAGGCTGAAAACTATTATCATTTTTATTATAAGAGCGATAACGCGTAAGGCAAGATTCAATATGTTGTTTATGCATCCATGGCTCTTTTTTTTCTAATTTTTCCGAAGAAGACGTTAAAAACACTTTTTTAGCATCTGGTACAACTTTTAATGATGCGCCTTTTGTGCTTAAGTGCGGTGATGTAATAAATGCCACTTCAGGATACCACCAATTATCACTGTATTTACGATAACCACGCCGATAATGACGATAACCTTTAAAACCATTAAGTTCTCTACGCCCCGTAAAAATCAAAGGCACCGAACTATCTTGGAGAGAGGTCTGAGTAACCAGTTTGGCTTTAGCATCACTCCTATTTTGCCCCCAATTAACAAGAGTGGTTGTTATAATGAAAAAACTGCTAACAAATACAAAAGCTAAAGCATAATATAATTTTTTTTTCATACTCATAACAAAAAACTCAACATAATAAACAACAGTAATTACAGAAAGCCTTTCTCTTGCTAGACAGAAACAGATTCTTTTCTTAAGACTCTTTTTTCTTGAGACATTCTGTTACTCTTTGTACTAAACGTTGATCTTGGCAATAAGATCCTACAAAAAAGAATGAATAAATGATGATAAAAACCCCCTACTATCTTATAGACAAATCGAAACTCATCAAAAACATGCAAACAATTTCTCGTTTACGGGAAATGTCCGGAGCTAAAATTTTACTTGCTTTGAAATGTTTTGCCACATGGAGTGTTTTTGATTTAATGTCTGAGTTCATGGATGGAACCACATCATCATCCCTTTATGAACTACGTTTAGGAAGAGAAAAATTTGGCAAAGAAACCCATGCTTATTCAGTGGCTTGGGCAGATGATGAAATTGATGAAGCCTGTGGTTATGCAGATAAAATCATCTTTAATTCCATCCAACAGCTCCAACGCTTTTCTGATGCAACAAAAACCATTCAAAGAGGTTTAAGGTTAAACCCAGGAATCAGTGCATCAAATTTTGATCTTGCCAATCCATCCCGCCCTTTTAGCCGCTTAGGAGAAACAAACCAAAGCGCTATTAAAGAAGTTCTGCCTCTTATCAACGGATTGATGATCCATAACAATTGTGAAAATGCTGACTTTAATCTTTTTAACCAAATGCTTGGATATATGGAAGAAAAATTTGCAGAACTTTTTTCTGCTGTTGACTGGATAAGCCTTGGCGGCGGAATCCATTTTACGGCTGAGAATTACCCTCTAGAAGCTTTCGCAAAACGCTTAAAACAATTTTCTGAAACCCATGGTGTCACTCTTTTTCTAGAACCAGGAGAAGCTGCTATTACCCAAAGTACCACATTAGAAGTCAGTGTTCTTGACACATTGTATAATGAAAAGAATCTAGCCATCGTTGATAGCTCAATTGAAGCACATATGCTCGATCTTCTCATTTATCGTGAAAATGCTAAATTAGAACCCAATCAAGGACCACACGAAATTATGATTTGTGGAAAATCTTGTCTCGCCGGCGATATTTTTGGAACATTTCAATTTCAAAAACCTCTTAAAATAGGCGATAGACTGTCTTTTCAGGATGCAGCAGGGTATACAATGGTCAAGAAAAACTGGTTTAATGGCGTTACAATGCCTGCTATTGTTCTCAAAGAGTGCGATGGTACATTAATACTTCAACGCCAATTCAGCTATAACGACTATCAGGAAAGCCTTTCATAAAGACCAACCATAAAAACGTCATACAACAGTATTAAAAAGGGAGATGGACCTACAATGAAAAAAAATGTTCTCATTATTGGTGCTGGAGGTGTTGCACAAGTTGTTGCACACAAATGTGCTCAAAACAATGATATTCTTGGTGAAATTCATATTGCTTCACGAACACTCAAAAAATGTGAAGCCATCATTTCTTCTATTAAAGAAAAAAACACAATGAAAGAGCAAGGTGTTCTCAAAAGCCATTCGCTCAATGCCATGAATGTAGAAGAAACTATAAAGCTCATCCAAAAGACCAAATGCGAAATTGTCATTAATGTTGGTTCTGCTTTTCTTAATATGTCTGTTCTTTCAGCTTGTATTGAAACCAAATGCGCTTATATCGATACCGCAATTCATGAAGACCCATTGAAAATTTGTGAAACACCTCCTTGGTATGGAAATTATGAATGGCCTCGGCGTCCAGAATGTGAAAAAGCTGGTATAACCGCTATTTTAGGAGCAGGTTTTGACCCAGGTGTAGTGAATGCTTATGCAGCATTAGCGCGCGATGATTATTTTGATAAAATCACAGATATTGATATTATTGATATTAATGCCGGAAATCATGGACGTTGGTTTGCTACAAATTTTGATCCAGAAATTAACTTCCGTGAATTTACAGGACAAGTATGGTCGTGGCAAAATAAAAAATGGACTTCCAATAAAATGTTTGAAGTCAGCCATGAATGGGATCTTCCCGTTGTGGGAAAACAAAAAGCCTATATGACAGGACATGATGAAATTCATTCACTTTCCAAAAATCTTGATGTAGAGAATGTCCGTTTCTGGATGGGGTTTGGTGATCGTTATATCACTGTTTTTACGGTTCTAAAAAATCTTGGTCTCTTATCTGAACAGCCCATTAAGACAGCAGAAGGACAAGAAGTCGTTCCCTTGAAAGTCGTAAAGGCCGTCTTACCCGACCCTTCCTCTCTCGCCCCAGACTACACAGGAAAAACCTGTATTGGAGATCTTATTAAAGGCGAAAAAGATGGAAAACCGAGAGAAATTTTTATCTATAATATAGCCGATCACAAACAAGCTTTTCATGAAACTGGGGCACAAGGCATTTCCTATACGGCTGGCGTACCAGCAGCCGCAACAGCTCTTCTTATTGCCACAGGTGAATGGGATGTTAAAACTATGGTCAATGTGGAAGAGTTACCACCCCACCCTTTCCTTAAATATCTTGATCATATGGGGCTTCCCACTTTTATAAGAGAACAACAAGAGGATAAAAAATTACAATTTTAATACCTATAGAAAGCATATGCTTAATTTTTTAAGTTATCATAAAACTGCCCAATGAAAACAAACTTAATATTCTCGTGTAATTATGGTTTTCAAAAAAATTTTAGCTATTCGTTATGTTTTGGCAACATTGCGATTTCTTAACAACCGTAAAGAAGAGACATAGCATCTTTTTAAGACATAGCGAGCAATGATCAAGAAAAACAGAGAAGAAAAAACTAATTTAATCACACTGTATAACTTGTCATTATCATCAAAAAGATAGTGTCATAAACAAAAGATATAAAAATACCGCTCTTTTAAAGAAGAGCGGTATTTTGTAGAATATTCAATTCCTCCCTTCTTCATCTTAAATGACAAAGATCCTTAACCTATACCAATCATTAAACAATTCAATTTCTTCGGGTGAATGAATTCCTCTTGGCTTCCCTTTTCATATGATTCATCATCATATATAACATGTTGATTCATAACGCTGAATACTGTAAAATTCTCTTAATCACAAACTCTCTCACATTGAAGCAATTAAAATCTTTTTTCTGCACATCACAAACAAAGCGAGCGTGTGAGGTAAAATGATAAAAGAACAGAATAAAAATTCTCTTATGAAAACTCTCAAATAATAAAAAGCTTTAGCAATATTGAGAACTGAAAAAGTGTATTATCAATGTCAGCGTGTACTTTTACTAAACATAAAGATGATGGTGCACAATAGGTCTTATAACAGTTTGAATGAATTTCATATATTTCAAGAGAAACTTTACAGCTATACCATTCACGAGCACCATTGCGAAGTAGATTTGGGCATTTTGAGAGATGTTTTCTTAACACAAAGCACGCAGATAGGCTCAGAATCCTATCTTAAATATTTTATAACAGTATAAAAACTACCCCATATATAAAACTTTACATAGACTAAACACCACCTCTCTAAACGATAGTGCACAACAGAATAATCAATCAAAACTGCACAACAGATATCTAAAACAGTAATTATCGAAAAGCATACAACAAACGGAACACTTCAATACAATTGGTTATATTCTTTTTTAAAGTTTTAAAATGTTGTTGCATGCTTCACAAATATTTTCTGCCCCCCGTACCTTTTAAAATTTACTTTTTAAAAGCTTTTTAAATATGAAGTGGTTTAGCAAATGTTGCCAAAGCTGCCTCACGCACAGCTTCTGATAAGGTAGGATGTGCATGGCAACAACGTCCCAGATCTTCTGATGAACCACCAAATTCCATTAAAACTGCAATTTCATGGATCATTTCACCAGCACCAAATCCAAGAATATGCCCCCCTAATACCCGATCTGTTTTTTTATCAGAAAGGATTTTAACAAACCCATCACTCTTTTGCATTGCACGTGCACGACCATTGGCCATAAAAGGAAATTTGCCAACATTATATTCAATGCCAGCAGTTTTTAGCTCTTCTTCTGTCCTTCCTACACTCGCAATTTCCGGCTGTGTATAAACAACACTAGGAATAACATCAAAATTAACATGCCCTTTTTGACCTGCCAAAATTTCTGCCACAGCAACGCCTTCTTCCTCTGCTTTATGTGCTAGCATTGGTCCTTTTACAACATCACCAATCGCATAAATTCCTGGAACATTCGTCTGCCAATGAGCATCAATTGCAATAAATCCGCGTTCATCTAACTGAATACCAACCTCTTGTAAGCCAAGCCCCTCTGTATAAGGAGAACGTCCAGTAGCAATAAGCACAACATCAGCCTCTAAAGTTTCAGATTCACCACCTTTGACAGATTCAAAGCTCACCTGAGCAGTTGAGCCAGATTGTGTAACAGCTGTTACCTTTGCACCCGTTTTATATTCAATCCCCTGTTTTTCCATTAACTTCTGAAATTGCCGTGAAACTTCACCATCCATTGAGCCCAAAACTTTATTAAGATACTCAATAATGGTCACCTTAGCACCTAAACGGCTCCAAACTGATCCAAGTTCTGAACCAATGACACCAGCACCCACGACAATCATATGCGTTGGTACTTTTTCAAGTGAAAGAGCTCCCGTAGAAGAAACAATAGTCTTTTCATCAATTTCAACATTCACTCCTGGAATGCCTGAACTCTCTGAACCGGTAGCAATAATAATATTTTTTGTTTCAATTGTTTGTTTATTACCATCTCTGGCAACAACTTCCACATGACCCGCACTCAAAATTTTGGCTGTCCCAAAAAAAGTATCAACTTTATTTTTTTTCATCAAAAAAGAAACACCACTCGTATTGGCCGTCACCACAGCTTTCTTATGAACCATCATTTGTTCAAGATTAAGCTTAGATTTACCAATAGAAATACCAAGCGTTTCAAAACCATGCTGGGTTTCAGAAAACACTTCTGAAGCATGCAACAACGCTTTAGAAGGAATACAACCAACGTTGAGACATGTTCCTCCTAATGTTGTACGCTTTTCAATAATTGCTACTTTAAGTCCCAGTTGCGCCGCCTTTATCGCTGCTACATAACCACCTGGACCCGCTCCGATCACAGCCACATCATAAGACATCCGTTTCTCCTTTCATCCTGAAAACTGTATTTTACAAATCAAGAACAAGGCGTTCCGGATCTTCTAAGCTTTCCTTAACACGCACAAGGAAAGTCACAGCTTCTTGCCCATCCACAATACGGTGATCATAAGAAAGCGCTAAATACATCATGGGGCGGATCACAACTTGACCCTCAACAACCATTGCTCGCTCTTTAATCGCATGCATTCCCAAAATACCAGATTGTGGTGCATTCAAAATCGGTGTTGACATCAACGATCCATACACACCACCATTGGTAATAGTAAAAGTTCCGCCCTGCATATCAGAAACGGCTAATTTTCCATCACGCGCAAGACGCCCCAAACGACCAATCTCTTTTTCAATCTCTGCCAATGACATTTGATCTGCATCTCGCACCACTGGGACAACAAGTCCTTTATCCGTTCCAACAGCAATTCCAACATTGACATAGTTTTTGTAAACAATATCTGTCCCATCAATCTCTGCATTAACAGCAGGAAGTTCTTTTAATGCATGACAAACAGCCTTAGTAAAAAACCCCATAAAACCAAGCTTAACACCATGTTTCTTTTCAAAAAGATCCTTATACCGCTTGCGCAAATCCATCACCGCTGACATATCAACCTCATTAAATGTGGTTAACATTGCTGCTACATTTTGTGCATCTTTAAGACGGCGAGCAATTGTTTGACGCAATTTCGTCATACGAACCCGCTCTTCACGTGTTTCTTGGACAGGAGTTGCCGAAGAACTCGTCGCAGAAGAAGAGGGTGTAGGAGCATTTGTACTTTGTTTTAATCCACCAAGAACATCTTCTTTAAGAATTTGTCCGCGTTTTCCAGAACCTGAAATATCGCTTTTTGCAACATTATTTTCAGCCATCAATTTTGCTGCTGAAGGAGAAGGAGGCATTGCACTGCTCAAAGCAGGCTTCTCCGATTCAGATGAAGCAACTGGAACAGGTGCAGCAGAAGACGAAAATGATTGGGAGACACCAGCTTCGCCAGCTTTCACCACTCCTAAAAGAGCATTTACTTCAACCGTATCGCCTTCTTTTGCAATGATTTCAGATAATTTCCCAGCAACAGGAGAAGGAACTTCAACGGTTACCTTATCAGTTTCTAATTCAACCAAAGGCTCATCCATAGCGACAGCTTCGCCAAGTTTTTTAAACCATTTGCCAACCGTTGCTTCGGTAACCGATTCGCCCAAAGTAGGAACACGAATTTCAGTAGTCATAATATTTTTCCATACATCAGAGTAGTAATAAATTAAGAACCTAACGCGTCTTTAAGAAACGCAGCCAGTTGTTCAAGGTGTTTCACCATTAACCCAGAGGCCGGTGACGCACTCGCAGGACGTCCTGCATAACGAGCACGTGAATATTGCGCATTAATATGCGTCAAAACCCATTCCAAATAAGGCTCAATAAATGACCAAGCCCCCATGTTTTTTGGTTCCTCTTGGCACCAAAAAACTTCCGCCTGCAAAAAGCGCGACAACACATTCACCAAAACTTTTGCAGGGAAAGGATAAAGCTGTTCAATACGAAGGAGATAAACATCATCAATACCCTTTTTTTCACGTTCTTCATAAAGGTCGTAATAAACCTTACCAGTACAAAGAACGACACGGCGAATCTTATTATCTTTTTGCAACTTAATGACAGAATCTTTGAGACATTCTGCATCATCAAGTAACACACGACAAAAACTTGTTTCTGGCCCCATTTCATTGAGAAGAGAAACAGCTCGCTTATGACGTAAAAGTGATTTCGGTGTCATCAAAATCAATGGCTTACGGAAATCACGCTTAATTTGTCGACGCAAAATATGAAAATAATTTGCAGGGGTTGTACAATTAGCAACCTGCATATTATCTTCCGCACAAAGTTGAAGAAACCGTTCTAAACGTGCAGAAGAATGCTCCGGCCCTTGCCCTTCAAAACCATGAGGCAATAAACACACAAGACCAGACATACGAAGCCACTTACGCTCTGCGGATGAAATAAATTGATCAAAAATGACCTGTGCACCATTAGAAAAATCACCAAATTGTGCTTCCCAAAGTGTTAATCCTCGTGGTTCAGCAAGAGAATATCCATATTCAAAACCAAGAACAGCTTCTTCAGAAAGCATAGAATTAACAACGTCATAAAGTGCTTGCCCCTTTTGTAAATGATTCAAAGGAATATAACGCGCCTCATTTTCTTGGTCATAAAGAACTGAATGACGTTGTGAAAAAGTTCCTCGCTCAACATCTTCACCGGAAAGACGAACCGGTGCTCCTTCCAAACAAAGTGAACCAAAAGCTAAAGCTTCAGCAGTTGCCCAGTCAACACCCTCACCGGTTTCAAAAATTTTAGCACGATTATTTAAAAAACGTTGAATGGTTTTGTGAACGTGAAAATCTGCTGGAATTTCAACAATTTTCTGACCAATTTCCTTTAAAGTTTTTAATTCAACACCAGTTGTTCTAGAATGCTGCTCATCAGAACTACTAAAAGCCTTGAGTCCCGTCCAGCTTCCATCAAGCCAATCAGCCTTATTAGGTTTGTAAGAAGCACTTGCTTCAAGTTCACCTTCAAGCTTATCGCGCCATAATTTTTTTTGTTGCTCAATCTCTTCTGAAGTAACCATTCCTTCTTCTACCAATTGGTCACTATAAAGTTGAAGTGTTGTTTTATGATTACGTATTGCTTTATACATAAGCGGCTGCGTAAAGGAAGGTTCATCACCTTCATTATGCCCATAACGGCGATAACAAAACATATCAATAACCACTGGTTTATGAAAAATTTGGCGAAACTCTGTTGCTATTTTGGCAACAAAAACAACTGCCTCAGGATCATCACCATTCACATGGAAAATTGGTGCGTCAATCATTTTTGCGACATCTGATGGATAAGGCGAAGAACGTGAAAAACGTGGGGATGTTGTAAAACCAATCTGGTTATTGATAATAACATGAAGTGAGCCCGCAACACGATAACCTTTAAGACCTGAAAGACCAAAAGTTTCTTGGATAACGCCTTGTCCTGCAAAAGCAGCATCACCATGAATAAGCAATGGCATCACTTTTGAACGCTCACTTAATGGGAGTAAATCAGTATGCGCAGGTCCCATAAGTTGATCTTGTTTAGCACGTGCTTTTCCCATAACAACCGGATCAACAATCTCAAGATGAGATGGATTGGCCAACAGCGATAAATGAACTTTTTTACCATCAAAGTCCAGATCAGCGGTAGTTCCCAAATGATATTTGACATCACCGGATCCCTCCACATCATCAGGCTTGTAAGATCCCCCTTTGAATTCATGAAAAATAGCCCTATGCGGTTTGGCAAGAACTTGTGAAAGAACATTTAAACGACCACGATGTGCCATTCCTAAAATAACTTCCCTAACCCCCAAAGCACTACCACATTTGATAATCTGTTCAAGAGCGGGAATCAGCGCCTCACCACCATCGAGTCCAAAACGCTTTGTACCTTTATATTTAGTGTCTAAAAACTGTTCGAATCCCTCTGCCTGAATAAGCTTATTCAGAATAGCTTTCTTGTCTTGTTGTGTGAAAGAATTTTTTTTATCTCGCCCTTCAATGCGTTCTTGAAGCCATACTTTCTGAACCGGATCAGAAACATGCATATATTCCACACCGATTGTTGAACAATAGGTACGATTGAGAATCTCAAGCATTTGCGGAATAGTTGCATATTCCAACCCTAAAACATTATCAATAAAAATGGGACGCTCGTAATCAGCTGGAGTAAAACCATAAGCTTCTGGAGAAAGTTCTTTATAATCTTCTTGTTTTTCGGCCAATTGAAGAGGGTCAAGTTGTGCATGAAGATGTCCCCGTTCTCGAAACGCACGAATCATCATAATTGCATGAACAGAATCACGTGTTGCACGAATAATATCTTGTTCACTGGAAGTTTTTCCCTTTTGTGCAACACCTGTTATTGCTTTTTCCTTTAATTTATCGCCAAAATATTTTTCAAGAGAAGACCAATCACCATCAAGAGCAGAAATCAATTCACCCTCTGCTTTTAATGGCCAATGATCACGCTGCCATGTTGCTCCTTCAGCATTTTTAAGAACATCTTCTTTGTTATCATGAAGTCCTTCAAAAAAAGCACGCCACTGTGAATCAACACTGGTAGGATCTTTTTCATATTGAGCATAAAGTTGATCTATATAATCCGCATTCCCACCATAAAGAAATGATGTCTGTGCAAAAAGGCTATTTATTTCGTCCTGCCTTGCCATATACTTCTCCGGAACATTTATTCCGTCTCCTTATATCTCATATCTCTTTTTGATCTTTAAATGCTTACAAACAAGCAGTGATCGAACATTCAAAAAAGTTTTACCTTATTTATACTCAAGCTTTTTCACCTGAATCTAAGAACCTTTTCTTATTCAGGTGAAACTTTCTTTTAGCCTTTCAAAACTGACATCAAAGTCTTACCTATCTGTGATGGCGAAGAAGACACACGAATCCCTGCTGATTCCATTGCCGCAATTTTATCTTCTGCCCCACCTTTACCACCAGAAATAACAGCACCAGCATGTCCCATTGTGCGTCCTGGAGGAGCCGTACGGCCAGCAATAAAGCCAACAACTGGCTTTTTACGACCTTTTCTTGCTTCATCTTGCAGAAACTGTGCTGCTTCTTCTTCAGCAGAACCACCAATCTCACCAATCATAACAATAGACTCGGTTTCATCATCCGCTAAAAACATTTCCAACACATCAATAAATTCAGTACCCTTAACAGGATCGCCACCAATCCCTATAGCAGTTGTTTGTCCGAGACCTTCCTGACTCGTTTGAAAAACGGCTTCATAAGTTAAAGTTCCCGACCTCGAGACAACGCCAACAGAACCTTTTCTAAAAATAGAACCAGGCATAATACCAATTTTACATTCATTTGGTGTAAGAATACCGGGACAATTAGGACCAACAAGACGCGACTTTGAGTTTTCTAATCGCGCCTTTACTTTCACCATATCCATAACGGGAATACCTTCCGTAATACAGATAATTAAACGAACTTCAGCTTCAATAGCCTCTATAATAGCTGCCGCAGCCCCTGCAGGAGGAACATAAATAACAGAAGCATCCGCGCCTGTTTTTTCTTTTGCTTCTGCAACACTAGCAAAAATAGGAAGAGTTTCGCCTTTTGAACCTTCCCATGTTTCTCCACCCTTTTTAGGATTAACGCCACCAACCATTTGCGTACCATGATAAGCAAGCGCCTGTTCTGTATGAAATGTTCCTGTTTTTCCTGTAAGCCCTTGAACGAGAACTTTTGTCTCTTTATTCACAAGAATCGACATAACTTAAGCTCCCTTCACGGCTGCAACAATTTTTTTGGCAGCATCATCTAAATCATCAGCAGGAATAACATTCAAACCACTCTCATTGATAATTGCTTTACCTTGCTCAACATTAGTACCTTCAAGACGAACAACCAAGGGAACCTTTAAACCAACCTCACGAACAGCAGCAACCACACCTTCAGCAATGACATCACAACGCATAATACCACCAAAAATGTTAACCAAAATGCCCTTAACATTCGGATCGGCCGTAATAATTTTAAAAGCAGCTGTCACTTTTTCTTTTGATGCTCCACCACCAACATCCAAAAAATTCGCTGGCTCTGCTCCATAAAGCTTAATGATATCCATTGTTGCCATAGCAAGCCCAGCACCATTAACCATGCAACCAATCGTACCCTCAAGAGCAACATAAGCAAGATCATGCTTTGACGCTTCTATTTCCTTTGGATCTTCTTCTGAAAGATCGCGCAATTCTAAAATATCTGGATGACGAAACAGAGCATTATTATCAAAAGAAACTTTTGCATCAAGAACGCGCAAGTGACCATCTTTCATCACAATAAGCGGATTGATTTCTAAAAGGCTCATATCTTTTTCACAAAATGCCTTATAGAGAATCGGAAAAAGCTTTTCACCATCTTCTCGCGCACTACTTTGTAGTTCCAACGCATCACAAAGTCTTGCACTATCAGCAAAAGTAACACCCTCTACAGCATCAATGGGAAGCGTGAATATTTTTTCTGGTGTCTCTTCAGCAACCGTTTCAATATCCATTCCACCTTCTGTTGAAACAACAAAAGCAATTCGACCAACGCTACGGTCAACCAAAAGTGAAAGATAAAGCTCCCGTTCAATATCGGCACCATCTTCAATATAAAGGCGGTTGACCTGCTTACCCTCTGGACCAGTTTGTTTGGTTACCAAAGTTTTTCCAAGCATTTCTTGAACATTTGCAACAACTTCTTCAACAGATTTTGCAAGCCGAACACCACCCTTTGCATCATGACCAAGTTCTTTAAACTTACCCTTACCACGACCACCAGCGTGTATCTGACTTTTAACCACATAGAGAGATCCGGGTAATTTTTCCGCCCATTTTTCAGCTTGCTCTACAGAATAAACAGCGACACCATTTGCAATTGGTGCTCCATATTCATGAAGCAGACGTTTGGCCTGATACTCATGGATATTCATGCATTTGTCCTTTTCTTTTATGGATTATTATTAGTCCTAAAGTTATAATATTCTAAATACTTTAATTTTAATGAACAAAATCCTGTTCAATTTACTTGAGGCTAGGCACAAGAGCAATACAAGCTTCACAAAGCTTTTTAACCGCATTTACTGAATAATCAAAAGCACCTCTTTCTTCTTTATCAAGATCAATTTCAATGACTCGTTCAACACCACCTGCACCAAGTACAACAGGTACCCCAACATAGGTATCATTAACCCCATATTCCCCTGAAAGATAGGCTGCAACAGGCATAACACGCTTAGTATCCTTTAGGTAGGCCTCAGCCATAGAAACAGCAGAAGCTGCTGGTGCATAATAAGCAGAACCTGTTTTTAACAAACTAACAACCTCTGCACCACCATCACGGGTACGTTGAATAATTTGATCAATTCTTTCCTGTGTTGTCCAACCCATTTTAACAAGATCAGGCAAAGAAATACCACAAACTGTTGAATAACGCACCAAAGGCACCATTGAATCACCATGCCCACCTAAAACAAAAGCTGTCACATCTTTGACAGAGACTTTAAGTTCTTCAGATAAAAAGTAACGAAAACGCGCTGAATCCAGAATACCAGCCATACCAACCACTTTATGCACTGGAAGACCTGAAAATTTCTGCAATGCCCATACCATTACATCAAGGGGATTTGTAACACAAATAACAAAAGCTGAAGGTGCATATTTTTTAATTCCAGCACCAACTTGTTCCATAACTTTTAGATTAACACCCAAAAGATCATCACGGCTCATACCAGGTTTCCGTGCAACCCCTGCTGTTACAATAACAACATCAGCACCTTCAATTGCATCATAGGCATTTGCCCCTTTTAAATGAACATCGAAACCATCAACAGGTGAAGACTCAGCAATATCAAGAGCTTTACCCTGTGGTACACCTTCTGCAATATCAAATAAGATAACATCACCAAGCTCTTTAAGCCCAATAATATGTGCCAAAGTACCACCAATCATACCTGAACCAATGAGAGCTATTTTTTTTCGTGCCATTTTATTTTTTCCTAACTTTTAGACAATCCAGCGCACACTCATTTGCGTCCGTATACTGAATATTTTTGACTTCAACCATATTTAAACAATATCATAAAAAGGAGTAAAGCAATGAAATTTACAAATTTCTCTCTTCACAAAAACAATAACCCTCCGCACAAACAACTATTAGAAAATTATCATGATGTATCGATAAAGTGAATTTAAAAAAAATACAACAGAATTATTGCATATCTTTAATTTCAAAGAGTTATTATTTTTACAGTTTACGTAAAGGTAAAAGTATAATCAATGCTTCTTCTTCAAAAGAAAATGTTCTTCCCAAAGTTTCAAATAATCGTGACTTTGCATTTCAAAAAGACGTGACTGTGTTCTTTGAAACTCAAATGTTTCCGTGATCTTCGCATGCCCCTTATACAAATGCTCCACATCTGCTGCTGCAGACATAAATAATCGTATGTGGCGCTCATAAAGAGTATCAATGAGCAAAATAAACCGTTTTGTTTCATTGCGACATGTATCATCCATAACCGGTACATTATCGATAAAAATCGTATGATAACGCTCGCCTAATACCAAATACTCAGCCGCGGCCAAAGGCTGTACACACAAATCTCGATAATCAAAGCGTGCACATCCAGCACCAAAACGCGGAATAGGAATAAGGCGCCCTTTTATAGAAAACTCATCAGATATCTCCTTATTTCCTTGCAATACAAGTGCCCATGCTTTATCCATGCATTCATCTGCTTTTTTCCCTAAAGGTGTTACATACACGGGCTGTAGATTTGATTTTTCAAGACGATAATCTGTTTTTGCATCAAGATTAACAACACGAACATATGCTTTCAAAACTTGAATAAAAGGCAAAAAGAGTTCGCGATTTAAACCGTTATAATAAAGGTTATCGGGCGCCACATTTGAAGTTGCAATAAAGAAAATTCCTTTATCAAACAAAGCAGAAATAAGCCGCCCCAACACCATAGCATCAGCGATATCTGTTACACTAAATTCATCAAAACAAAGCACCTTTGTTTCTCGTGCAAGATCTTCAGCAACAGCTAAAATAGGATTATCCTGTTTAGATTTTGTATGCCCAGATGCTTGACGATACAAATTAATGCGCTCATGCACATCAGCCATAAAGTCATTAAAATGGGCGCGCTTTTTATGACCTTTCGGCAAACAAGAAAAAAACAAATCCATCAGCATGGTTTTGCCCCGTCCTACTTCACCATAAATATACAGCCCCTGAAAAGATCCATTTTCAGCCCCTTGTTTTGCAACACGAGCAATATTTTGTTTTTTCCTTTTAAGTATTCTTTTTAAAAAAGACAAAAATACCAAAAACCAAGGACGAGAAACATTTTGTTCCTCAATTTTTTTTAATAAATGATCAAAATGCTCTGTTAAAACTAATTGAGCTGGATCAAAACAAACTTCTCCTTTAGAGACCAACTCCTTATAGCGTGTTGAAACGAGAATCATCCAAACAACCTTTTTCAAACCGTTCTCAATGAAAAATACAAATTTTTTTCACGAATCTGTTTCTATAACTTACTTTTTCATAAACGGTCAAAAATGATTTAACGACTTAAAATAACGGGATGATCATCAAGTGTGCGTCCCTCAAAACGATCAACATTTGAAGAATAAAAAACGAGGATAACACGTCCAAAGTTATTATAAAAATATAATCTTTTTCCTTTAACAGCCCACGATCTCACTTGGGAAGCAATTCCTGGACAGTGTAAAGGACCAGCACGGTACCCTTGTCCAAACTTTGTTTGTGGCGTTGCAATCCGGCAAACTTTTCCTCCCATAGAAAGATTCCATACCCCAGCAATACTTGCAGGAAATAAATCAGTGGCATTGCTTGGCAATTCGAGACTAGCCATTCGTCCATCGCTCTGAGAATCTCCTTTTTCATACATCGGAGCGTTTGCATCTTCAGATATCGACGAAGAAGTGGACGACAGATCAGACGCTTCTAATATTGTCATTTGTTGAGATGGATAAAAAACTTCTAATGCGTTACCATCGTCATTACCATCAAACCGTGTTGTTGAACATCCCCCTAAAAACATTACAGTTGATAGTGCAACGAAAAACGAAACTTTTGAAAACGCCATGTCTGTACTCTCTCCCACAGCAATAAATAAGCTTATAAAAAATCAAGTGAATATTTGTTATAGTTACAAAGATAAATTAACAAATGAAAAAAAACAGGATTTAAATTACTTATTTTAAATGAAATAATTTATATACCCAATTTTATATTTATTAAACACTAGAAATTTATAAGATTTTCAGTCATATATCCCTTAATTAAGTAATCATTAGAAATAGAGAAGTTTCATGAAAACGCCATTTAGCAAAATGGACGGTCTTGGAAATCAAATTATTGTTGCGGATATGCGTGAAAGCGCACATGCTTTTACACCACAAGCAATCCTTGCTTTATCGGTAGATCCCGAAATGCATTTTGATCAAATCATGGCTATCCACACACCAACCCAGAAAAAAGCCGACTTCCGCATCGAAATATGGAATGCTGATGGTTCAAAAGCTAAAGCTTGTGGCAATGGTACCCGCTGTGTTATTGCATGGCTCACAGACCGTAATTTTGGTGAAAATTTTCGTTTAGAAACCCCTGCTGGCATTATTGAAGGAAAACGCCAAACCGGCGATCTTATCTCTGTTGATATGGGATGCCCAAATTTCAATGCAAAAGAGATGCCTGTTTCACGTGAAATAGTTGATACCAATCACGTAGAAATTATGGCTGGTCCCCTAAAAGACGCTTGTCTCATATCCATTGGCAATCTCCATGCTATCTTTTTTATTGAAAATGATATTCAACATTTTCCTTTAGAAAAATATGGACCAAAACTTGAACATGATGCCCTGTTTCCCGAACGGTGCAATATTTCCATTGCTTGCATAACGTCAAAGAAAAGTCTAAATTTACGCACATGGGAGAGAGGGGCAGGATTAACACAAGCATGTGGGAGTGCTGCTTGTGCAAGTGCTGTGGCTGCTTATCGTCGTGGACTTACAGAGCGCCATGTTGATGTGAATTTACCAAAGGGAGCTCTTAATATTTTTTACCGAGAAGACGATCATATTATCATGACAGGACCAATAAAATACCAATTTAGTGGTTTTTTAAGCCCTTTAACAGGGTGCTACAAAAAGGATCACTCCTGATGGCAGTAGAAATTGTAACTTTTGGTTGTCGACTCAATAGCTACGAATCGGAAATAATTCGCAAAGAAAGCACTTCTTCAGGGCTAAACCAGCTTAAAGATGGTGCTATTATTTTTAATACCTGCGCTGTCACTGCCGAAGCCGTACGACAAGCAAAACAAGCTATCCGCAAAGCGCGCCGTGAAAATCCTCATGCGCGCATCATTGTAACAGGATGTGCAGCCCAAACAGAAGCACAAAATTTTGCCTCAATGACAGAAGTGGATCTCGTTTTAGGAAACGAAGATAAACTTCACGCCCATTCTTATCGTCAACTTCCTGATTTTGGTATTAACCATACCGAAAAGGTGCGTATCAATGATATCATGGAAGTGAAAAAAATTGCTCCACATATGGTTAGTGCAATGCAAGAACGTACCCGCGCTTTTGTACAGGTACAAAACGGATGCGATCACCGCTGTACATTTTGCATTATTCCTTATGGACGTGGACCATCTCGTTCAGTTCCCATGGGTGCTGTCATAGAACAAATTAAAAAGCTGACAGATGTGGGTATTCAAGAAGTGGTCCTTACAGGTGTTGACCTTACAAGTTATGGCCACGATCTTCCTGGAAAAGCTACTCTAGGAAAATTAACTTCAGCTATTTTGCATCATATTCCTGACTTAGCGCGATTACGCCTCTCATCTATTGACTCTATTGAAGCAGATGAAGAACTCATAAATCTTTTAGCCTATGAAAAAAGAATCATGCCCCATTTGCATTTATCTTTGCAAGCAGGTGATAATATGATTTTAAAACGGATGAAACGACGGCATTTGCGTGAACATGCCATTCAATTTTGCCAAGAATTGCATGCCAAACGTCCTACAATGGTTTATGGTGCCGACTTAATTGCTGGTTTTCCTACCGAAACAGAAGAGATGTTTCAAAACAGTCTTGCTTTGATTAAAGAGTGTAATTTAACCCACCTACATGTCTTTCCCTTTAGTCCAAGAGAAGGAACACCTGCCGCACGTATGCCACAAATCAACCGTAGAATAGTGAAAATGCGTGCTGAAAGACTACGTAAAGCAGGTGAGGAAGCTTACCAAAAGCATCTTGCTCATTTAAAAAACAGTCAACAAACAATTCTCGTTGAAAGAGATGAAATCGGACGAACGGAAGATTATACTCTTGTACAAATTAAAGGTGTAAAAGCAGGAACAATTGTTCAAGCCCTTATCGTTGACCATGATGGCGATAAATTAATTGCTGTCCTTCCAAAATTAAACGCTGCTTGAACAGGAAATTTCTTATGACAAAATCTTTTATAAAAAAAATATTTTCTTTTAACAAATCTAAAGAGCAGGAAATGGAACAAATTTCTATTCCTGATAAAAGTGATATCATAGAAAAAAAGAAGGACAAAAATGAAAGAACAAAAAACAACGAAATCTCTATAGATACAGAAAAAGAAGAACAAACAAAAAATAAAAAGTCAACACCTACAAAGTGTGATGAAAAATCTCCACCTTTAGAATCTCATTCTGATAAAGCTTCCCTTTCTGTTAAAATTCCCCCTTATGGAAAAATTATTGTCACAAACACCATCCGTGAAAAAAAGGATGAAGAAATTTTGTCTGAATCCTTTGTTGAACAAAAAAAGACAGCGTGGTTTGGACGCCTTAAAAAAGGTCTATCGCTTTCTTCACAACGCCTAAGCGGATCAATTAGTGACCTCTTTGTTAAAAGAAAACTTGATGAAGCTACACTGCAAGAGCTCGAAGATATTCTGATTCAAGCTGACCTCGGTGTAGAAACGGCAACGCGCATCACGAATACTTTAGCTTCCAGTCGTTATGGAAAAGACCTCTCTCCAGATGACATTCATACTATTGTAGCTGATGAGATCAAAAAAGTTCTGGAACCTGTTGCAATACCATTAGAACTTGATCTCAGCCATAAGCCTCATGTTATTTTGCTAGTAGGTGTAAATGGCACTGGAAAAACGACAACTATTGGAAAACTTGCAGCCAAATTAACAGCAGGGGGATTAAAAGTTATGCTTGCAGCCGGTGACACTTTCCGAGCCGCAGCTATTGAGCAACTGCATATTTGGGGTGAACGTACTGATTCTCCTGTTATTTCTACAAAATTAGGTGCAGATGCTGCAAGTTTAGCCTTTGATGCTTTTGAGAAAGCAAAAAAAGCAAACAGTGATGTATTAATTATTGATACAGCAGGACGTTTACAAAATAAATCTGAATTGATGGATGAGTTAGCAAAAATTATTCGTGTTTTAAGAAAACACACCCCCCAAGCGCCCCATACAATCCTTCAAACACTTGATGCAACGACCGGACAAAATGCACTCAACCAAGTGGACATTTTCCGTGATATTGCTGGTGTTAATGGTTTGGTCATGACAAAGCTGGATGGAACAGCACGAGGAGGAATTCTTGTCGCTATCGCAGCAAAATATAAATTACCCGTTTATTTTATCGGTATAGGAGAGAATATTGAAGACCTTCAACCCTTTTCTGCTTCTGACTTTGCCGAAACTATCGCAGGAAAACATGTATGAAACAGCCTTTATCTAACCCTAATTCACATAATAATTCTGAAAAAGATGTGAATAACAATAAAAAAACGCCCCTTTCACCAACACTTAAGTTTCTTTTAGAAATGGGACCATTGGTCGCCTTCTTTTTTGCCAATTATAAAGGAGAATGGTTGATAAAAAACATTGAATTTTTTCAAAATTTTAGCAAGCCTATTTTCCCTGCAACAGCTATTTTTATGGTAGCAATTATTATTTCTCTAAGCTTATCATGGATCCTTGCAAAACAAATTCCTATTATGCCTCTTATTTCGGGAATATTTGTTCTCATTTTTGGTTTTTTAACTCTCTGGCTTCATAATGAAACTTTCATAAAAATGAAACCAACAATCATTAATAGCTTATTTGCTTTGATACTTTTTGGTGGAATGTTTTTTAAAAAACCGCTTTTGCGTTATGCTCTTGATTCTACCTTAAAACTTGATGATTTAGGCTGGCAAAAATTGACCTATCGTTGGGCGTTTTTTTTCATTTTTCTTGCTCTTTTGAATGAAATTATTTGGCGCAATTTTAGCGATAATTTTTGGACGAGTTTCAAAGTTTTTGGCGTCATGCCTATAACAGTCCTTTTCATGCTTACCCAAATGCCTATCATTATAAAACATTCAAAAGGACTTTTTACAGAAGAGGACAAATCTGATTCTTAAAAAACTTACCATCACAAATTATTTCATAGATTCATTGCAAAACACTGTTCAGGAGAAAAAACATGCTGATTGAACAGTTTATCTGTCGAGAAGATAATTTTGGTGTGCTCATTCATGATGAAAAAAGTGGTATGACAGCCGCAATAGATGCTCCAGAAAGCAAAGCGATTCATAACGCTTTAAAGCGCCGTAATTGGACACTTAACACTATTTTTGTGACTCACCATCATCACGACCATGTAGAAGCCCTAGCAGAATTAAAACAAGTTTACAATGCTATAATTATTGGACCAGAAGCAGAAAAAGAAAAGATTCATCATCTTGATCAAACACTTCACCATGATGAGAAACTTTTTTTTGGTTCTCACACACTTTTAGCTCTATCAACACCTGGCCATACGCTAGGAGCGCTATCTTACTATTTTTCTGAAAAAAAATTACTGTTTGCTGGAGACACACTTTTTTCACTTGGTTGTGGACGTCTTTTTGAAGGAACAGCTGCACAAATGCTAAATTCTTTAAAAAAACTTCGTAAACTTCCCGATGAAACACTCCTCTATTGTGGACACGAGTACACAAAAAATAACGCTCTTTTCGCGCTAACAATTGACCCACATAATAAAAAACTCCAGCAAAGAGTAGAAGATGTTTTTTTACTGCGCGCAAAAAATGCCATGACTCTTCCTGTCACTTTAGGGCAAGAAAAAACAACAAATCCCTTTCTCCGCTGGGATGATAGTGTGTTGCGAAGAAACCTTGTAATGGAAGAAGAAACAGATGAAGAAGTCTTTGCTGAAATTCGAAGAAGAAAGGATAATTTTTAACCATGCTTAAGTTCGTATTACGTTTGTTCCTCCTTTTTCTTTTCGTGATACATATTCAACTAACAAGGGCAGAGGAAAAGGAAACAGATAATTCTTCTCTTATATCATCTCTCATCGCAAATTATCCCTTAACAGAAGATTTTTTTTTAAAGCTGGAAAAAATTGAAAAAGAATGTAAAAATTTACTTCCAGAAACAAAAAATAATCTTATAAGTTATGATTCTAGTATCCATTCTAGTATTGAAAATTACGCTACCTATATTTCTAGTAAACCAAAACTTGTAAATATTTTAAAAGAAAATAATATAACACCAAAAGATTTTGCTTCAGGAACCTTAGCTCTTAAAGAAATATCAACGCTTCTCATATTTGTACCTGAAAAGGAATATTCTACTGAGAAAAATACTATATTTCTAAACAATCTTGAATTTGTTAAAAAACATTTTTTTAAAGCGACAATTCTTTTAGATAGCTGTGAAAAACTCATTTTGAGCAACTAATCAGCTATGAGACATTAAAAAATATCATCCCATTAATCTAATAAAAAAGTCCGTGCATTAAAAAATCACCGTGTTTTTATCATTCCTAATAATTGTGTTTATTTCGATTACATTTAACAAATGTTTTTCTAAAAATAAAGAATAACAGACGAAAAAATATTTATTGAAATTCAAAAAAGAAAGGATAATTTTAGTCATGTTTAAACTTCTATTGTGCTTTTTCTTCATTTTTTCTTTTGCATCATACGCTCAAGAAAAAAAACAAGAAATAGATGAGCTTTCTTTTATATCGCCTTTCATTGCAAATTATCCCTTAACAGAAGATCTTCTTTTAAAGCTGGAAAAAATCAAAATAGAATGTAAAAATTTATATTCAGAACCAGAACAAACAAATAAAAAAAGTGATTTAAATACTTATAATGATAATATTGAAAAATACGCTGCCTATATTTCTAATAATCCAAAACTTGTGAATATTTTAAAAGAAAATAATATAACACCGAAAGATTTTGTTGTTGCTCACCTAGCACTTCAAGCGACATTGTATGTACTTACTAATGAAGAAAATTCTACTTATGAAAAAAACTTTTTACCTTCAAGCAATATAGAATTTGCTAAAGAGCATATGTATAGAATAATAAAAATTTTAAAAGATAATTGTTAAAAAACCTTTTTAGAACAATTAATTAACTTTGTAAACGCCGACAAATTTCATCTAATTGTTCTAATGAAGAGTAATGTATTTTTAAATCTCCACCTTTTTTACCATGTCGAATAATAACTTTCATTCCGATCACATCTGCAAGTAATTTTTCTAAAGATTTTGTTTCAGCATCTTTCTCCGAATTGGTACGTTTTTTAGTTTTAGGATTAGCTTGCTCATATGCAAGTATTTCTGTTTGACGTACAGAAAGCCCTTCACGAATAATTTTCTCAGCTAAATCTTGTGGATTATCAACGGTTATAAGACAACGTGCATGACCTGCAGAAAGTTGTCCATCAGTTAAGAATTGTTGTACTTTTTCTGGAAGTTTTAACAAACGAAGCGTATTTGCAACATGACTACGACTTTTTCCTATAACTTGCGCTAAATCTACTTGCGTATAATCATGTTCATTTAGAAGCATCTCATACCCCTTTGCTTCTTCGATAGGATTAAGATCTGCACGTTGAACATTTTCAATAATTGCCAATTCCAAAGCCGTTTTATCATCTACATCGCGAATAATAACTGGCAATTGGTTTAAATTTGCACGTTGTGCTGCACGCCAGCGCCGTTCACCAGCAATCAATTCAAACCGATGAGGATGATCTCTTAAAGGCCTTACAATAACCGGTTGAACCACACCGTGTTGACGAATTGATTGTGTCAAATTATCAAGCTCTGTTTCAGTAAAATGACGCCGAGGATTATGAGGATTACATGAAATAGATTCAATTGGAATAAATTGCTCAGAAAGACTACCGGATTCATTTAATTTATCAAAGCTTGATGAACGTGCAAGATTGCTGTTTAAATTGATATCTCCAATTAATGCCGCTAATCCACGTCCTAGTCTTTTTTTTGAGAGATCATCATTCATAATTTTTCTCTTTGAATTTTTAGATTATTTTTTTATATTTTTAAGCAGCAGCGCGTGCTTGTTTTTCACGTTGAATCACTTCTGATGCTAGACGCAAATAAGCTTGACTTCCAGCACATTTGAGATCGTAAAGCAATACGGGTTTACCAAAAGAGGGCGCTTCTGATACTCTTACATTTCGTGGAATAACAGTACGATAAACTTTATCTCCCATAAAAGAGCGTACATCTTCAACAACTTGATTTGAAAGATTATTACGTCCATCATACATTGTTAGAACAATACCTTGGATCTCTAAAGATGGATTAAGTACGGATCGCACTTGTTTTACTGTTTCAAGTAATTGACTTAAACCTTCAAGTGCTAAAAATTCACACTGCATAGGCACTAAAACAGAATCCGCAGCCCCCATAGCATTAAGTGTTAAAAGATTAAGGGAAGGAGGACAATCAATTAAAATATAATTGAATTTTTTTTCCATTTCCGGATCATCATAGAGAGCTTTACGTAAGCGTTGTATGCGATCTTTTGATGAAGAAATTTCCATTTCCACACCTAAGAGATCAAGTGTAGAGGGAACTATATAAAGATTGGGTACGGCTGTTTTTAAAGCCGCCTGTGTAATTGAAACGCCCGAAACCAAAACATCATAAGAAGATAAAGGACGGCTATTACGATCAATCCCTAAACCTGTACTAGCATTACCTTGTGGATCAACATCCATAATAAGGACATTTTCACCAATAGCCGCTAAAGCTGTAGCAAGATTAATTGCTGTGGTTGTTTTTCCTACTCCACCCTTTTGGTTTGCAATAGCGATAATTCGTGTTTCGCTCATTTTGCTCTACCCTCTATATGATCGAATATGAGAAATTTCCAAAATAACAGAATTTTCATCAACTTTACTTTTATGTTTTAACAGATCAAAGTGCCAATTGGCAGAGGCATTTTTTATTTCTGTAGCGTAATCCCGACCTTTTTGCAAAAGAGCTATTGTTTTTTCTGTTAATAAAGGAAAAATGAGTTGTAAAAGAGTATCAAGCGGCGCTAATCCTCGTGCCGTTATAATATCAGATATGGGAATTTTTTGATATATATCTTCAATTCTAGCGTGATAAACCGTTGCTGGAAGATTAAGTTGAGCAATAACTGTTCGCAAAAAAGCAACTTTTTTCCCATTACTTTCAACAAGATTAATATGTCCTGCTTTTTTTTCTTTCAAAAAGATAGCAATCACAATTGCAGGAAAACCTCCTCCTGATCCTAAATCACACCAATGTAAAGAATGAGCATACAAAGGAAAAATTTGTGCTGAATCTAAAATATGTCGTGTCCATAGATCTGGTATAGTTGTAGCAGATATCAAATTAATATGTGCATTCCATTGAAGTATTAAAGACTCAAACTGCATTAAATTTTCCATCGTTTCACGTGAAACAGAAGGAATAATATTTAATAATTGTTGATATTTTTTTTCTGTAGAAAAATCCATTAAGCTGTTTTAGCCTTTTCACGCCGTTGACGTTGAATATATGTAATAATAAGTGATAATGCGGCAGGAGTCATGCCATCAATTTTTTGTGCATCAGCAATTGAACGAGGCGATACTTCTTGAATTTTTGATTTAAGTTCATTTGAAAGACCTGAAATTGCCTCAATATTAAGAGAAGAAGGAATTTCTAAACGTTCATCTCTTTGAAGAGAGGCAATATCTTGTGCTTGTTTATCTAAATAAACCGCATATTGTGCTTCAATTTCTAAAGCTTCAACTGTTTTAGAATCAATTTCTTGTAATTGTGGCCATAAATGTGAAAGACGCTCTACAGTCATATGAGGATATGCAAGAAAATCATAAGCCGAACGCCGAATTCCATCATGGTTAACGTGTAATCCATGAGCAGAAGCTTCATTAGGTGTTAAAAAGAGATTTTGACATATTGATCGTGCTTGATCAAGCCGTTGTTGCTTTTTCTGATAATAATCCCAACGTACTTTACTCACAATACCCCATTCTTTTGCCAAAGGTGTTAAACGCGTATCAGCATTATCAGATCTTAAAGATAAACGAAATTCAGCACGTGATGTAAACATTCTATAAGGTTCACAAACACCACGTGAAACCAAATCATCAACCATAACACCAATATAAGCAGTAGAACGACTTATAAGTATTTCATCTAATTTACCTACCTTGCGTGCAGCATTTAATCCAGCTAAAAGACCTTGTGCTGCCGCTTCCTCGTATCCTGTTGTGCCATTAATTTGGCCCGCTAAAAACAAACCTGGTAAAGAGCGTACTTCCAAACTTTTCGTTAATTGTTGAGGATTAACAAAATCATATTCAATAGCATAGCCAGGTTGCAAAACTGTAGCATTTTCCAATCCTTCAATGGTTTTCAATAAAGAAATTTGTACATCTTCAGGAAGAGAAGTAGAAAGACCATTTGGATAAACAGTATCATCATTTAATCCTTCTGGTTCTAGAAAAATCTGATGTCCATCACGTTCTCCAAATTTAACGATTTTATCTTCAATTGAAGGACAATAACGTGGTCCTAATCCTTCAATATTTCCAGAATATAAAGCAGAACGATAGATATTTTCGCGAATAATTTTATGTGTTTGTGCATTTGTACGCGTTATTGCACATTCAATTTGTGGCTGTTCAATTTTCTCTGTTAAAAGAGAAAAGGGAACGGGATTTTCATCTGCTTGTTGTTTTTGGAGAGTTTCCCAAGCAATTGTTTTTTTACTCAGACGAGCAGGGGTTCCTGTTTTTAATCGTCCAAGTTTTATATGATATTTTTTCAAATGTTCAGCAAGTTTCACACTTGACTGATCTCCCATACGACCAGCAGCCCATGTTTTATTACCAATATGAATAAAGCCATTTAAAAATGTACCTGTTGTTAAAACAACAGCACCAGAAAAAATTGTTCCTTGTTTTTTTAAAATAACACCTGATACACAATTATCTTTAACAACCAAATCAAGTACTTCATCCTCAATAAGAATAAGATTTTCTTGTTCTTTTAATAATTTTTGAATTGCTTCTCTATAAAGTTGTCGATCTGCTTGTGTCCGTGGTCCTCTTACTGCCGGTCCTTTACGTCTATTAAGAAGTCTAAACTGAATTCCAGCAGCATCTGCTGCTCTTCCCATGAGACCATCTAACGCATCTATTTCACGAACCAGATGCCCTTTTCCAAGACCACCAATAGCAGGATTACACGACATTGTTCCCAGTGCTGATATTTTATGTGTAACAAGCGCTGTTTTGGCTCCTACACGTGCTGAAGCTGAAGCCGCTTCACAGCCAGCATGACCACCACCAACAATAATAACATCATATGATCGCATTTAATTCATTCCGTAGAAAATTTCTAAGGTTTCACGTGAAACAGGATATAAATTACATAATCTTTATAATCTGTCTATGAAATAATCAATGTTTCACGTGAATCATTATTTACCAACACAAAACTCTGAAAAAATGATATCAAGCAAATCTTCAACATCAATATCTCCTGTAATTTTTCCAAGAAAATCACTTGCACGACGGAGATGTTCTGCACGTAAACTGAGATCAAAAGAATGATAATTGAGAGCAAACTCAATCTCTTTAACAGCTTCTTTTAATAATTGAAGTTGCCTTTTACGTGCTGGAACAATATTTCCAATTTCAGAACCACGATGATAACAAAATAATTCAAGTTCTTTGATAAAAGAATCAAAATTTAAACCAGTTAATGCGGAAAATTGTATAGACCAACGCTGATCATTTTTTTCATAAAGATCAAGCTTATTACCAACATGCCATATTTCAGCCGATGTTTCTGGTAAATCAACTTGCTTAGGATTTCCTATATCATAAACCAAAATAACCAAATCAGCTTCTCTAACATGCTGTTTAGCAACTTCTATTCCCATCTGTTCTATTTTATTTTCTGTTTTTCTAAAACCAGCAGTATCGGTTAAAAAAACAGGTAAACCACCAAGAATAATTCTCATTTCTAAAGCATCACGGGTTGTTCCTGCTTCTTCCGTTACAATAGCAACAGATCTTCCTGAAAGACGATTCATAATGCTTGATTTTCCAGAATTTGGAGCACCAGCAATAACAATTTTTAATCCATCACGTAAAATACTCGCACGTTCTCCTTCAGTAATATATTCCCTAATAGAAGTACAAAGATCCTCAACATCTTTCCAAACTTTATCAGATATTGCGTTGGGAATATCTGCTTCATCAACAAAATCAAGTTCTGCCTCAATAAAAGCACGCGCCTTCATAAGCTTATGACGCCAATCACGATAAAGCGTCGTTAAATGTCCACTTGTACCCATAACAGCTAAACGCCGTTGGCTTTCCGTTTCTGCTTCTATTAAATCAGCAAGACCTTCTGCTTGAACAAGATCTAATTTTCCTTCCATAAAAGCGCGACGTGAAAATTCACCTGCCTCTGCAATACGGCATCCAGAAAATGTTGACAATTCATCGAGAAAACGATTAACGACTGCTTTTCCTCCATGTAAATGGAATTCTGCACAATCCTCCCCCGTAAAACTATGAGGAGCAGGAAAAAAAACAGTTAAACCAGAATCTAAAAAACCACCATCACGAGCAGTAAGATTTCCATAATGCATAAAACGTGCTTTAGGTAAACGACCACAAAGCGTTTTAACTATATCCACAACATGAGGACCAGAAAGCCGAATGACTGCAACCCCTGAAGGTAACAATCCACTCGAAACAGCAAAGATTGTATCCACAGGTTTTATCCTAATAAAAACTTTAATGACTCTACGTATTCATTGAATCAAAAAATTCACTATTATTTTTTGTTTGCTTTAATTTATCAATCAAAAATTCAATTGCATCAGTTACATTCATAGATGCTAAAATACGACGAAGAACAAAAATTTTGTGTAAATCTTGTCGTTCTACCAGAAGTTCTTCCTTACGCGTTCCTGACTTTAAAATATCCATAGCAGGGAAAATACGTTTATCAGCAACTTTACGATCAAGAACAATTTCCGAATTACCTGTTCCTTTAAATTCTTCAAAAATAACCTCATCCATACGACTTCCTGTATCAATCAAAGCCGTTGCAATAATGGTTAAAGATCCGCCTTCTTCAATATTACGTGCTGCACCAAAAAAACGTTTTGGACGCTGTAGGGCATTTGCATCCACACCCCCTGTTAAAACTTTACCCGAAGAAGGAACAACTGTATTATATGCACGCCCAAGACGTGTAATAGAATCGAGGAGAATAACAACATCACGCCCATATTCAACGAGACGTTTGGCTTTTTCAATGACCATTTCTGCCACTTGTACGTGACGTATTGCAGGTTCATCAAAAGTAGAAGAAACCACTTCTCCTTTTACTGAACGCTGCATATCAGTAACCTCTTCTGGTCGTTCATCAATTAAAAGAACAATGAGATAACATTCAGGATGATTAGTGGTAATAGAATGAGCAATATTTTGAAGTAAAACTGTTTTTCCCGTCCGTGGTGGTGCAACAATTAGTCCCCTCTGTCCTTTTCCCAATGGAGATATCAAATCAATCACACGTGATGACATATCTTTCTCTGTAGGATCTTGTATTTCCATTTGAAAACGTTCATTTGAATAGAGGGGAGTAAGATTATCAAAGTGAATTTTATAACGGATCTTTTCAGGTTTTTCAAAATTAATTGTATTAATTTTAAGGAGAGCAAAATAACGTTCTCCCTCTTTTGGACTACGTATGGGGCCTTCAATTGTATCGCCTGTTTTTAAAGAAAACGACTGTATTTGTGCAGGTGAAAGATAGATATCATCAGGTCCAGGAAGATAATTAGCATCAGCAGAGCGCAAGAATCCAAATCCATCTTGTAAAACTTCGACAACACCTTCTCCTATAATTTCAACGTCTTGTAGAGCAAGTTTTTTCAAGATAGCAAACATTAGTTCTTGTTTGCGCATAAGGGAGGCATTTTCAACTTCTAATGTTTCAGCAAAAGAAACAAGCTCAACGGGATTTTTGCTTTTAAGTTCTTGTAGTTTCATTTTTTGCATGAAATATGCTCTTTGTAATTAAGGAGAAGATTGTTCTAAATAATTTATGGAAATTTATGAGTGAAATATTCTTTAAGAAAAAATATCCTACACTCAATTTTTTTAATCTGCAAGTACCATTTATATGAAATTTGTTCCTGTAATATTAAGTAATTATATGAAAAACTTGAAAAAATATAAAATCCAAATAGTATTTAATTATTTTAATAACAAAAATATGAGTTAAAATTATAGCATCAATGAAATGTTATTCAAAAGTATTTTTCACAGAAATTTATATTAATAAATTTATATTAAAGAAAGGATTATTCTTATTTATAACTGTGTTTAGTGTGGATTATTATTTATCCTCAATTTTATCCACAAAAGGAACTGAAAAAAGAATAAAAATAACACTATCTTAAAGATATTATCCCCTCTTTTTTATAAGAGGGATAAAATTATCACAAGCATTTAATTTGTGCATAAAAAAGGAGAATTTTTCATAAATTTTAGTTTTATAAAAAACAGTGAGAATATATACACATGTCTTAACAAGGAGTTAAAATTTTTGTGACAAAAGAAAAAAAATTCTTTCATTTACACATGCTTTCTGATGCAACGGGGGAGACATTAATTTCTGTTGGAAGAGCTGTAGCATCCCAATATGCAATGTGTCAGGCAACAGAGCATATCTATCCTATGATTCGTAATAAAATACAGTTACAAAAAGTTCTTGATGAAATACAACAAGAGCCAGGTATTGTTCTTTACACAATGATTGATGAAGAACTTAAACTACTCCTTCAAAAAAAATGCAAAAAAATAGAAGTTCCCTGTATTGATATATTGTATCCTGTTCTAAATGCTTTTCAGTCTTACCTTGGAATGCCAACTCATTTACGTGTTAGTGCACAACATGATCTTAATGCAGATTATTTTCGTCGTATTGAGGCACTGGATTTTACAATAGAGCATGATGATGGACAGTCTTCCAGCAGCTTATCTGAAGCGGATGTAATTCTTGTAGGAATTTCAAGAACCTCTAAAACGCCAACAAGCATCTATTTAGCAAATCGTGGAATCAAAACGGCTAATGTTCCTCTTATTCCAGGAATTGATTTGCCAGAATCTCTTTTAGAGGTAAAAAATTCTTTAATTATTGGTTTAATTGCTTCAGCTGAAAGAATCTCACATATTCGTCAAAATAGAGATTTAGGAGAAGGTTTTGCTCTTGATAATTATACTAATCGTATCAGCATAGCTGAAGAATTAATCCATGCAAAACGCATTTGCGAACGTTTTGGTTGGCCTATTATTGATGTCACGAGGCGCTCTATTGAAGAAACTGCTGCTGCAATATTTGAACTTTTATCACGATTTCGTGAAGGAAAGTGAGAGAAAATCCTCATGGACGCAGATACGTTAATATTAGCATCTCTTAGTTTTTATCGTGCACAGTTGTTGAAAAAGGCAGGTTTAAATTTTTTAATTGAAGGCGCTTCTTTTGATGAGAGAGAAGTAGAAAAAACAACAAAAGAAAAAACACCTAAAGAACTTAGCTGTTTTCTTGCAAGTGCAAAAGCAAAAAATGTTTCAGATCGTTTTCCTGATGCTTTCGTTATTGGTTGTGATCAAGTTCTTGATTTGGAAGGTAAAGTTTTTCATAAAGCAAGAAATATTAAGGAAGCACATCAACGTTTATGTGAGTTATCAGGAAAAACCCATTCTCTTCATAGTGCGGTAGCTTTATTTAAAAATGGTCAAAAAATTTGGGTTGAAGCTTTTAGTGCACATATGTCTGTACGTTTACTCTCGTTAGAATTTATTGAACGTTATTTAGCACGCGTAGGAAAAGATGTTCTAAACAGCGTAGGAGTATATCAAATTGAAGGAGAAGGGATTCATCTCTTTGAAAAAATTGAAGGAGATTTTTTTACCATTGTTGGTTTACCTTTGCTGCCTCTACTCATAAAATTGCGCCACTTAGGAATTATTGATGGTTAACTTAATAATAAAAAAGACAAATTATCCGCGTGCTTTTGTTGTTGGTTCTCCAATTCATCATTCAAAATCGCCAAGAATTCACAATTTTTGGCTTAAACAATATAGTTTACAAGGAGAATACCTTGCACAGGAAGTAACATCCGAAGAATTTAGTCATTTTATTGTTTCTTTACAAAAAATGGGCTTTTGTGGAGGAAATGTTACTTTGCCTCATAAACAAGAAGCCTTTCGTTTAGCAGATTATAAAGATGAGAGAGCAACAATGATTGGTGCTGCTAATACACTTTGGTATGAAGGAGATAAGCTTTGTGCCACGAATAGCGATGCCTATGGTTTTAGTGCTAATCTTGATGATTTTGCATCTGATTGGGGAGGGGAAACAGCTCTTGTTTTTGGGGCTGGGGGCGCTGCACGCGCTATCCTATATGCTTTAAAAAAACGCGGATTTGAACAAATTTATTTAATTAACCGTACAAAACAACGCGCTGATAATTTAGCTCAGCATTTTGGAAAGATCATTAAAGTTTACGATTGGCATAAAATCCATGAAATACTTCATCAAGCTGATTTGATTGTTAATACAACCTCTATAGGCATAAAAAGTCCAGAAGAAAAAAGTGATTCTTTTTTTTGTGATTTTCATAAAGCAAAAACAACGGCATTAGTAACAGATATTGTTTATACACCATTGATAACTCCTTTTTTACAACAGGCAAAGGCTTGTGATCTCAAAACGGTTGATGGGCTTGGGATGCTTCTACATCAGGCTGTTATAGGATTTGAACGGTGGTTTGGAATAAAACCACAGGTAACAAAAGCGTTAAGGACAGCCATTTTAGAGGATATGAGTGAAGAAAGAGAATGAAAATTATAGGATTAACCGGATCAATAGCTATGGGAAAATCAACAGTTGCTGATTTTTTCAGACAAGCGGGTATTTCTATTTTTAGTGCTGATGAGGCGGTACAACAACTCTATAAAAGTGAGCCAGTTTTGTCACTCATAGAGCGTATTTTTCCTAGTGTTGTTGAAAACGATGAAGTTAACCGTTTGAAACTTTCTGAAATTTTGATTGATGATAAGGAAAAATTACAAACATTAGAAAAAATAATTCATCCTTTGGTGCAAGAAAAAGAAAAAGAATTTATTGATACAGCGCGCAAACAAGGGGAAAAATTAGTTATTCTTGATATTCCACTTCTGTTTGAAACAAATGGTGAAAATCGTGTAGATAGCGTTATTGTTGTTTCTGCTCCACCAGAAATACAAAAAGAACGTGTAATGATTCGCCAAGGTATGAATGAGAAAAAATTTGCCTTTATCAATGCCCAACAAATGCCCGATGAAAAAAAACGAGAACGTGCTGATTTTATTATTGATACAGGGAAAGATTTAGAAAATACCCGTCAACAGGTTTTTGATGTGATAAAAAAATTGCTAAAGAATTAAAATCATGCGTGAAATTATTTTTGATACAGAAACAACAGGTTTAGATAAAGAGAAAGATCGCATAATCGAAATTGGTTGTGTAGAAATGGTTGATCGTTATCTTACAGGGCGCCAATTTCATGTTTATTTAAACCCTGAAGGCGTTATTATTCCTGATGAAGTTGTAGCAATTCACGGATTAACCAATGAACGCCTAAAAAACGAGAAAAGTTTTAGTGATATTGTTGATGAATTTTTGGAATTTATTAATGGCGCGACAATGATTGCGCATAATGCGAGTTTTGATATTGGTTTTATTAATGCAGAATTAAAACGCGTCAATAAGCCGCTCATCAGTGTTGATAATATTCTTGATACATTGGCTATGGCACGGCGTAAATTCCCTATGGGTCCTAATTCTCTTGATATTTTATGCAAACGTTTTGGAATTGATAACAGCCATCGTGTTCTTCATGGTGCTTTACTTGATGCAGAGATTTTGGCCGATGTTTATATTGAATTGATTGGTGGAAAGCAGGGCATATTGGGTTTTGATAACAGAAAGAGTGTTGATGAACATACTCAAAGTGACAAAGATATGCCTTATGCAGTTAAATTTCGCCCACAGGCTTTACCTTCAAGATTGAGTGCGCAAGAAAAAAGATTGCATGCTGATTTTATCAATAAAATGGGTGAAAAAGCTCTGTGGAATAACTTCAAAGTTTATGAATAATATTCTTATCTTTTCTCTAAACAAGCTATTTAAGGTTAAAAATATAAAATATGGATACCAAAAAAAACGGTCGTTGTGGGGAGGGGAACACCACAACGACCTTGTCGTTACATTGTACCTCAGCTATCATAGGAGGAGCAAAATGAAAGCTATTAATCCTGTAACAGCAAAGAAAAGCTCTAGGTACTTAATATAAGTGCAACGACTTCATGTCTTATGGAAAGAAAAAATGGCTTTTTAGAGGCAAAGTAAAAAAATAAAATAAAAATGAAAAAAATATATACAGGTAATTTGTTTTTTAGCTGAAATGGAGAAATAAAATTGTCATGAAAGCAACAGATCATCTTTTGTTGGTTGACGGATCAGGCTACATTTTTCGTGCTTACTATGCTTTGCCACCTTTAAAACGTAAAAAGGATGGACTCCCTGTAGGAGCGGTAGCTGGTTTTTGTAATATGTTATGGAAATTACTTTGTGATGCTCGTAATACAGCTATGGGTATTGTTCCAACACATTTTGCTGTTATTTTTGATTATTCATCTGATACTTTTCGGAAACAAATTTATCCTCAATATAAAGCGAATCGCGCTGAACCTCCTGAAGATCTAATTCCTCAATTTTCTCTGATACGCCAAGCAACAAAAGCTTTTAATTTGCCTTGTATTGAAAAGGAAGGTTTTGAAGCGGATGATTTAATTGCTACTTATGCAAAATTGGCAACGAAGGTTGGGGCAAAGACAACCATTATCTCTTCTGATAAGGATCTTATGCAACTCGTAAATACACATGTGTCCTTGTATGATGGAATGAAAGACAAGCATATAGGTATTTCAGAAGTTATAGAAAAATGGGGTGTTGAACCTGAAAAAATGATTGATTTACAAGCTTTGATCGGAGATTCAACGGATAATATACCGGGTATTCCAGGCATTGGTCCCAAAACTGCAGCCCAGTTGTTAAATGAATTTGGTTCTCTTGATCTTTTATTGCAACGCGTAACAGAAATTAAACAAACAAAACGGCGTGAAAACATTCAAGCTTATAGAGAACAAGTTAAAATGTCTCGTGAGCTTGTTAGGCTTAAAACAGATGTCCCTATAGACAGTGATTTAGATGATTTTATTTTGGAGCCACAAAATGGTCCGCGTTTAATTGCTTTTTTGAAAGCGATGGAGTTTTCAACATTAACGCGTCGCATAGCAGAGGCAACAACATGCGATGCAGCTGTTATTGATGCACTTGATATAGATGTTGAATGGGAAAAACTAAGCTATGGACATGATTTAGATATAAAAAATACTGAACGTGCATCTTTTCATAATTTTTCTGAAAATTCTCCACAAGTTTTTGCACAAAAACGTAAAGATCAAGCACTGTCTCAAAAAATTACAAGAGATACTTACACAACGATTCTTGAGGAGGAAACTTTAAAAGAATGGTTATGGCAAGCACAAGAACAGGGCTTTTTTGCTTTTGATACTGAAACAACCTCTCTTGATCCGATGCAAGCAAAGCTTGTTGGTTTTTCACTGGCATTACAACCAGGAAAAGCAGCCTATATACCACTTGAACATTTTGAGGAAAAAGAGGACCTTTTAAGGGATGGGCGTATTGCCTCGCAGATTGAGACCCAAAAAGCTTTGGCACTTTTAAAACCGCTATTAGAAGATTCAGCGGTGTTAAAAATTGGTCAGAATATAAAATATGATTGGTTGGTGATGAAGCAATACGACATTGTTATACGTTCTTTTGATGACACTATGCTTTTGTCATATGCTTTTGATGCTGGAACTTTAACCCATAATATGGATGATTTGTCTGAACGTTGGCTTGGACATAAACCAATTGCCTATAAGGATTTAACGCATAAAGGAAAAAAAATTACTTCTTTTGCACAAGTAGATTTAAAACAAGCTACCCTTTATGCGGCGGAAGATGCCGATATAACGCTACGCCTTTGGCAAGTTTTGAAACCGCAACTTGTTGCTCAGAAGATGACAAAAATTTATGATCGCCTTGATCGACCACTCATAGAAGTTCTTGCAAGAATGGAAGAACGCGGGATTCTTGTTGATAGGCAGATTTTATTGCGCCTTTCAGGAGAATTGGCGCAAGCTACTTTGATTCTAGAAGAGGAAATTTACAAACAAGCTGGTGAAAAGTTTAATATTGCTTCGCCAAAGCAATTGGGGGATATCCTTTTTGGCAAAATGGGATTACCTGGAGGCGCTAAAACCAAGGGCGGACAATGGTCAACTTCTGCACAGACCTTAGAAGAGTTGTCTGCTGAAGGTCATCTATTACCGCGTAAAATTATTGAGTGGCGTCAACTTGCAAAGCTAAAATCTACCTATGCCGATGCTTTGCCTTCTTATATTTTACCAAAAACAGGGCGTGTTCATACGAATTATTCTTTGGCAATAACATCAACAGGGCGATTATCATCATCAGAGCCAAATTTGCAAAATATTCCAGTACGAACTGCTGAAGGACGTAAAATTCGAACAGCTTTTATTGCTCCCAAAGGGCACGTGTTGCTTTCTGCTGATTATAGTCAGATTGAATTACGCATTCTTGCACATATTGCGGATATAAAAGCATTAAAAGAAGCTTTTGCTAAAGGTCACGATATTCACGCTATAACGGCGTCACAAATGTTTGGCGTTGCGATAGAGGGAATGCATTCAGATATACGACGACGTGCAAAAGCGATTAATTTTGGTATCATTTATGGTATTTCAGCTTTTGGCTTAGCCAATCAATTAGGAATTTCACGCCAAGAAGCGGGTCGTTATATTCAATTGTATTTTGAAAGGTTTCCAGGAATTAAAGATTATATGGAAAAGACAAAAAACTTTGCACGTGAAAATGGTTATGTAGAAACAATTTTTGGACGTCGTATCCATTATCCAGAAATAAAAGCAAAGAACGTAAAAATTCGTTCCCTTAATGAACGGGCAGCTATTAATGCCCCGATTCAAGGCTCTGCTGCAGATATTATTCGCCGCGCTATGATACAGATGGAAGATGTTTTAAAAGGAGAAAATCTATCCGCAAAAATGTTGCTGCAAGTACATGATGAACTGATTTTTGAAGTACCAAAAGAAGAGAGTAAAAAAACCATGGACGTTGTTAAAAATGTTATGGAAAATGCTACAATGCCGGTTTTATCTTTATCTGTACCCCTTGAAGTAAAAGTCATGACAGCTCAAAATTGGGATGAGGCACATTAACTTTTTTTATTTATTTTATGTTCAAGAACGTTCATGGCGTTGGCAAGATTAAGGTAGGCTTTTATAGGCAAATGATCTGAGGCAATACGTGCAAGTGGTGAATGATGATTTTCAATATTTGTTACCAATTGATGGGGAAAAGCAAAAACGCGATCAAGGGCTAAAAGAGGAAAACGCGAAGGAAAGCTTGGCACAACTTCAAGTGTGTTATCAAAATAGGGAGAAAAATGGTTCAAAGATGAGCCTTTTCCTATCCGCCATTCATTAAAATCTCCAATGAGGAGTGTAGGCATAAGGGAGCGTTTTTGCAAAATTGCAAGGAGCATTTTTGTTTGTTGTTTACGAGAATAACGTAATAAGCCAAAATGAGCCGCAATAATACGAATAGGGCCTGCTTGCATTTCCAATTCTACAATTACAGCCCCACGTGGTTCAATACCAGGAAGAGTGACTTGTAAAGTTTCACGTACATATCCCTTTCGCAAAAAAAGAGCGTTCCCATGCCAACCATGACCATGAGGTGACATGGTATTGAGAGGCACAGGAATCAAGCCAGTTTCAGCTTTTAATAGCTGAAGATTAATCAAGCCAACGCGCTCTCCAAAACGTTTATCTGCTTCTTGAAGAGCAAGGATATCAACTTGTAATTCATTAATAACACGTACAATACGTGTAGGATTAAAAATTTTATCAATACCTACACATTTATGCACATTATAGGAAGCAACGGTTAGATCATAATTATCATTTGGCTTGATGATGTTTGGTTGATGATGAGAGCGGCTATAGATTGCCTTTAAAAGGGAATTATGGAGCTTTTGTTGGATAAAACCGGTAAACCAAGGAAACTTTTGCTTGTAAGGTATTTTTGTCATTTTGCGAAAAGAATATAATCTCTAAGAGGCAAAGGGTAAAAACTTACACTAAAAACAAAAGAACCTTGTTTCTTTTTGAAACAAGGTTCTTTCATTAAGCGATGATCTTTTAAAATCAATCACGGTTTGAACCAAGAAATTGTAGCAAGAAGACAAACATATTGATGAAATCAAGATAAAGATTCAATGCACCCATAATAACTTTACGTCCTCTTGTATCACCTTCATCTCCTTCGTAATACATCAACTTAATGTTTTGAGTATCGTAAGCTGTTAAACCAGCAAAGATAAAAACACCAATAACGGAGATAGCAAATTGCAAAGCACTTGACCCAAGAAAAATGTTTACAATCATAGAAAGTAACAAACCAATCAATCCCATAAATAAGAATGAACCGATTGCTGTAAGATCACGCTTTGTTGTGTATCCATAAAGTGAAAGAGCTCCAAAAGTTGCAGCGGAAATAACAAAGGTTTGTACAATACTCTCTGTCGTATAACGCAAAACGATTGAAGATAGTGAAAGACCAACCAGAGCAGCATAACCAAAAAAGAGGCTACGAGCAGCATTTGTGCTCAGTGTATTAATTTTAAAACTGAGGAATAAGACCGCTATGAGTGGTGCAAACATAACGATATAAGAGAATGGTGATGTATAAAATGTTACTCCAAAAGATGTTAAATAAACACTGCTATTGATTTGAGCTGCTGCTTGACTCATATCTGTTGTCGTTGCTAATGATACAATTGCATAAGCGGCAGCAGCTGTAATAAGCAAACCAATGGCCATTGTATTGTAGACACCCAACATATAGTCGCGCAATCCCAGATCAATTGATGCATCGGCATGAGAAGCAGGCGCCGAACGTAAATTTTTAAAATTAGCCATAATATAAAATCCTTTAGCATATGTTCCGTCAGATATTGGGGTTTAAAAGTACCTCTGTCATTACAGATAAACACTTCGTATAAGTCCTAAATTGGCTAACACAAAAACCCTAAGAATCACTGGCGGAATTCCAGCACATCTGCTCTTATTATGGAGATTTATTTAAAAATTACAAGAGATTTATCTGAAGAAGGAACCTTACAAATTGGTAAGGAAATAGTTTATTTTGATGAAATAATATTTCCATTTTTTGCCATATTTTTGCAAGATAAAAAGACTATACTTAAAATTTTTTTACTGTTCATAGAAATTGTGTAATATAATTCTCTGTAAGGTATCAACGGTCTTTGCTTTGATGAAGAGAGAGGCAAATGTCGTCGCACTGTTTTTCAACTTACAATATTGCATCTGCTCTATACGGTTAGAAGACCTATTGAATTGAATCTTTTTATATAAAAACTGATATATAATAATAAATTATCGTTTTGTATGCTAAATTCTTCTCCGAATATCGTAAGATTCTCTGATGACAAATTTTCTTATATTAAATCAATCAAGGTTATTTATTTGCTTGCTCCACACAAGCAAGATTGGTGTGTAAAAGACATGGTTTTAATTAATTCAACATGCGAAAGTTCGAAATAAAAGAAATTTAGGGTTCTCATTCAATATACAAAATGGTAAACTATCATTATATATCAATATGTTGTATTATAAATAAAACATTGAAAATAGTTAAAAGATGTTGCTTATTAAGCAATATAAATAAAAGAGGGGTGTTTTTACACGAAGCGCTTAAGAAAAACACTGTAAAAATGACGCCTGTAAAAACTAAAAAACATATGAAAAGTAATTGTTTTAAGCAAATGAACAGAATTTAAATGCTGTAAAATATTTCCTCTCAGAATGGGATATAGGACATATGAATAAAAAATTATTGGTTTCTATTTGAGTTCATTCCTTTTACACGGATCAAGTATATAAAGATCAAGTGAAAGTAAGGTCTTATAATTCCATGAAAAGAAACACATGAAATTATTAGAAACAAGAGTTGATCAAGAGAAATCAATTTGTAATCAGACTTGTGATGATTAATAACCTCTGGTTTTTAAGGCGCTGAACATATCAATGAGAAGATGTGCTGTTGGAATGCCGTTTTGCCTTCATCCAAGTACGCAATTCTTCAATAAGGATGGCAATAACACCAAGAGTGATAAAACTATCTGCAAGGTTGAAAATAGCAAAATGAAAGATATCATCAATATGAAAAAGGATATAATCAGTGACATGATGAAAGCGAATACGATCAATAAGATTGCCGATTGCTCCTCCAATAATAAGGATAAGACCAAAGCGCATTAAAGACTTATTATATTCAGTATTTTTCCATAACCATAGAAGAAAGATAATCACAATGATCGTGATGGCGATGATTCCCCAGTGAGAAAAGGAAGAAAAAAATGAAAATGCAATGCCAGAATTGCGCACATGATAAAGGGAAAGAAAAGGAATAAGCGAAATTTCTGTTCCTAAAGGCATATTGTGCATAATCCAATATTTGACAGCTTGATCAAGTACTACTGTAAAAGCCAAGCCCAAGAGAAGAAAAGGGAGTGATTTACGAATCATGTTTTTCCTCACATGGTTCCAGTATTAAATAAGGGCGACGGATTTCATAAAGCATAACAGCTGTTGCTACTGCTAGATTAAGCGAATCAGCACGTCCACTTTGTGGAATACGCGCGAGTTTATTACACCGCCTTGTAAGAATATCTGATAATCCCTGTTTTTCATTTCCCATTAAAAGGATAACAGGACCATTTTTGAAATCAAGTGTCCGATAATCCAGAGATCCTTTAAGATGCGTGCCAACGATCATGCCTTTAAAGTGAGCAGACCAGTTTAAAAAGGCGCTTTCATCAAAACGATAAAGCGGTATAGAGAAAATTGATCCCATAGTTGCACGAACTGTTTCAGGCGAGAAAGGGTCTGTTGTTTCGCCAATTAAAATAACACCTTTAGCACCTACGGCATCGGCAGTTCGGATAATGGTACCAAGATTTCCAGGATCACGCACACGATCAAGCGCGATATAAACATCTTTAGTCTGTTCAGTTATCATTTCAAGAGGTTGCCATTTTTGTTTAAAAATACCAATAACTGTTTGCGGATTATCGCGTCGGGTAAGTGATTCCATAACTTTTTGTGAAGCTTTAATCACAAAACCACCATTGGCTACAACGCGTGCAGCAATATTTTCGATAGCAGCATTACCGATTTTGTTTTTAGAAAAAATAAGCGTCTGTATTGTCCAGCCGAGATCGAGAGCATCAATGACCAATTTCAATCCCTCTGCCATGAAAAGACCTTCTTTATTACGATTTTTCTTTTGGCTGAGCGCTTTAAGATCTTTTATAATGGGGTTGCTAAGAGAGGTAATTTCTTTCACTCTACCAGTTTTGGGTCTACACATATTCAAGCAATCCAACGGCTAAAAAGGGAAGTAGAAAGAGCGCGTCCTGCAACTTCTTCACGCAAAATAAGTTCTCCTGATTCGACCGTACCACCAAGATTTACAAATGCATCACGCATTAAAGCATGAAGTGCAAAGAAGGAAGCACGAATAGAATAAGCTGTAAGCACAACAGAAAGCGGTTTATCAGAGAGAAGTTTACGACAATTTGTGATCATATCTGGTAAATGATCAAACAGTTGCCAAACTTCACCATGGGGTCCACGCCCATAAGCAGGGGGATCAAGGAGAATCATATCATAGCTTTTCTTACGACGCAGTTCACGCTCGACAAATTTCACAGCATCATCACAAATCCAGCGAATAGAATGATCTGGTAATCCTGCTCTTTCCTGATTAGCTTTTGCCCACGCAATGGCTTTTTTAGAAGCATCAACATGGGTAACGTTCGCACCCGCTCGTGCTCCAATCAAAGAGGCAACACCTGTATAGCCAAAAAGATTCAACAATTTTATAGGGCGTTCGGCTTTAACAATTTGTTCTTCCATAGAGCGCCAATGGGCATCTTGTTCAGGAAAAACTCCCACATGACGAAAAGAAGTAAAACGGCCTAGAAAAGACAGTCCATTCCAAGAAAGTGGCCATGTCTCATTAAGTGGCTTTTTAGGAAAATGCCAACGACCAACCCCTTCTTCATCACGATTTCCCGTGAAAATAGCGTCCACATCAGCCCATTGTTTCTGTGATAAAGCGGGTTTCCATAGTGCTTGACCTTCTGGTCGAATAATGCGGTAAGCTCCATAACGTTCTAATTTTTGTCCATGACCAGAATCAATGAGAGCATAGTTTTCGCTTATACCCGTTTCTAAAATAAGGGGCAGCTTTTCCTGCGGATATCTATTATTATGGGAGGATTGAAAGCATTGTGGGGGCATGTTTTGTATCACGGTATATGAGGTATAAAAATATATTATAAAGCTCTTAAATGTTTCGTAAAAGTGCAAAAAAGCTAAAGTCAATTAAAACATGTATAAAAAAAGAAAAAGAGCACTTTTAACTCTGTACTGAATATAGAATACAGAGAGAAAAGATTTCATTTAAATACCATTACACCAGATTTGTGATAGATGTTTTCAATTTTTCAATCTCGGCTTTACTTTTTTTGAGAGCTTTTTTGTATTTGTGATAGGAAAACCAACTGATCAGATTTCCTAATAAAATACCAAAACCAAAGAAAATAAAGAGCCATATAAAGAGGGGAGCATGATAAGTAAAACTTTCAGGATTTGCTCGAAAAGGATCAAGGGTTAACGGAACCATTTGACGATTAGCCACGATAAAAACAATCAAAACCGCTGCGAGAATCACACTGATACTTGTTAGAAGAATACGTTTAATTATCATAAGTTTCTCACTGATTAAGACGGTCGCGTAAATCCTTGCCAGTTTTAAAAAAAGGAATCCACTTTTCTTCAACAGAAACGGCTTCACCTGTTCGTGGATTACGTCCATTACGGGCTGAACGGCTTTTTACAGAAAAAGCTCCAAATCCACGAAGTTCAACGCGATTGCCATTTGCAAGTGCTGTTGCAATTTCCTCAAAAATAGCGTTTACAATATTCTCCACATCCCGTTGAAAAAGATGCGGGTTATGACGAGCAATAATTTGCACAAGCTCTGATTTTACCACAATAGCCTCACTTTCACACAAAAAAATTTCGTAATTGTGCACTCCATGCATAATATTACAATATATAAACGGATAAAAGCAAAATAAAATCAAGAAAAAACAAATTGCAAGAAACAAAATTTGAAAATACCTTCTATAAAGGGTATACAGATTAAAAATGCGGAGTATTTAAGAGATCAGGAGAGTATGTCCGTACACAAACATTATGAAGCCTTTTCAACGCAATCATCTTTTGGAGATGTTTTAAAAAAAGCATCCCGTCATTCGCGTCGCATTAGCGTATTAAAAATTTTTTTACCTCTCTTAGCGTTGCTTTCAGCGCTGGTTTTTTGCTGGTTTACGTTTTTCTTGGTTCCCGTTACTTCTGATTCTATGCCTTTGAATAATGGAGAAAGTGGCGTGATGAATTTGACGATGCTTAATCCAAAATTAGAAGGGTATACGCGTGCTCATGAACCTTATTGGCTTAAAGCAGAAAAGGCATTTCAAGACCATACACACGCTGGAATGATTGGGTTGCAAAACATTACAGCTAGAGCATTTATGGGCCAACAAAGACAGGTTTTTCTTTCAGCACAAGGGGGGGTTTACGATAACATTAATGGTTTTTTACAGTTGAATAAGCCATTCACCATTACAACGAACGATGGGATGATGGTACAATTTATGTCAGCTAGTATTAACTTATCCGAGGGACAGTTAAAAACAGATCAACGTGTTAATATTCAGCAGGCCGGTTTGCATCTTGCTGCAAACGCCTTACAAATTCGAGAAAAAGGAAAAAACATATATTTCCATGGTGATGTGCATTTAGTGCTTCAAAAGCAATGACGGAATATCAATACAAATCTTTAAAGGATATTTATAAAGAGAAGTATGTGTATATACAAACAGAAGAATTGAAATAATGAAATCGTACAAAAGATGGATAGGTGTGATGTTAGCTTTTAGCATGGGAATGTTAGGAGAAGGAGCAGTTTTAGGATATGCTGAAGGGACTCATTTTGGAATAAGTCTATCAAACGACAAAGAACCGGTAGAACTTCATGCAGATTCTTTGGAAATACGTGATAAAGAAGGGATAGCACTTTTTAAGGGTGATGTTTCAGTGGTGCAAGGTGAACGTCTTTTAAGAACGGCAGAATTAGTTGTTTACTACGATAAAGCATATAAAGAAATTGATAAAAACAAGGAAGATACAAAGGCATCATCTGTTTCTTTATTTGGTTCGTCGAGTATACAAAAAATGGAAGCTTTAGGAAAAGTTTATATAAAAATTGCTACGCAAGTTGCTACGGGTGATAAAGGCGTTTTTGATGGAAAGTCAAAAATGATGAGTTTGACAGGGAATCATGTTGTGTTAACTGATGGTGATAATGTGGCAACGGGGTGCAAACTAACGGCAAATATGGAAAGCGGAAAGGCTTTTTTAGAAGGTTGTGAGACGCCTAAGAAAAAAGGTCGTGTTTCTATTATTTTAAAACAAAATCAAAAGAATGGCCATTAAGATTTCATGTTTGGAATCAAAAGAAAAAAACAGACTGATAGGTATAATCTTGAAAGTGAAGCTTCAAAAAATCCCTTAAAAGGGACCTTGATTGCCAGTAATTTGATTAAAGTTTATCGAGGAAGACGAACAGTTAATGGTGTTTCTTTTGGCATTCGTACGGGAGAAGCCGTTGGCATTTTAGGACCCAATGGGGCAGGTAAAACAACTTGTTTTTATATGGTGACAGGGCTCATAAAATCTGATGGAGGCTCGATTAAAATTGATGGATTTGATATTACGCATCTTCCGATGTACCGACGTGCGCGTCTAGGTATTGGATATCTTCCACAGGAAGCGTCTATTTTTCGTGGTCTTTCAGTAGAAAATAACATTAAAGCTGTTTTAGAGGTCGTTGAAAAAGATCGTCTTAAACAACGTGAAGAGTTAGATAGCCTTTTACATGAATTTAAAATTGATCATTTACGTAAAATGTCTGCGCTTTCGTTATCTGGAGGTGAACGTCGGCGACTTGAAATTGCGCGCGCTTTAGCTTCTCGTCCCCATTTTATGTTACTTGATGAACCATTTGCAGGAATTGATCCTATCGCTATTTTCGATATTCAACAACTTATTCGTCATTTAACGAGGCGTGGCATTGGTGTTTTAATAACGGATCATAATGTACGTGAGACATTAGGGCTTGTCGATCGCGCTTATATTATTCATACAGGGCGGGTGTTAGTTCACGGTTGTCCTAACGATATTATCAACAACGTTGATGTACGCAGAATTTATTTGGGAAATCAGTTTTCTCTTTGATTTTACAGCTTTCACAAGTTTCCATTTAAGTTTAACCAAACATTATTACTGAAAATCTCCTTATTTATGCCAAAACTTCTTTTATGACTATAACCTTAATGTTGTTATTGAGTGGTGAAAAAGGTTTTATCATTAGAGGTTAGTTTGTTGTTTTATAAGTTTAGCTTACTCATAATTATATCATAGAAAAGATATCACTAGATTAACGTGATAATGAGTGATAAATGAAGCTCTCAATAAATGCGTGTGTTATTGAAAGGTAAAAGATATTTATCATATTTTTCTCTGTCGAATCAAATAATATATCGGTGATGCTGTTTTAGGTATTTTGATGGGAGCACCGGTTATATATTGCGGTTATTCAATAGGAGTTGTCGTATTTTATTGGTTTATATCGCCTATTTGAAAATAGGAGGTTGGCTACAGATATCAGGCTAAATCTATAAATCTTTTAAAATAATCATTAAATTTCTAAAAATCTTTATATTCTTGTTATAAGTCGATGTTCAAGCTATACAGTAATTTTCAAAGTAAAGATCCATTTTGCTCAGTATGCTTTTCATCTTAATTTAAGGGCTCATTTTTAAAGAAAGAAAAACTCTGATGGCGGATTATACATCAACTCTTATGACAAGTTTAATAAATTTATGAATAATGGCCTTTTTTAGAGTCGTAAGGAAATTAACTTTATGAACAATTTCATTTCTTTGGTTTCTTATGCCGTTAATGATGATCCGAATACTATTTATTGTTGTTTTAGAAGTGATATGAGATGTATTGAGCTATCACCCATTATAAATTGAAAAGTAAAAACACATGCGATGTTGCGAAAAGTGAAAGAACATTAAGTATCTATAGCGTTTATAGGTTTATTGATGAGCATTTTAGCGTGTAAGAGGAAAATTAAAGTATGAATTTGAGTGAGTTAATAGCACCGGAAGCGATCATTCCGGCTCTTAATGCTAATTCGAAAAAACAGGTTCTGCAAATTTTAGCCGAAAAAGCTTCCAAGCTAACAGGTCTTAGTGAGCATGTGATTTTTGATGTTGTTTTACAACGCGAGAAGCTTGGTTCAACGGGTTTAGGTGGAGGTATTGCGATTCCTCATGGAAAATTACCTGATATTAATCGGATCATTGGTATATTTGCACGTCTTGAAAGTCCTGTTGATTTTGAAGCTCTTGACGACGAACCTATAGATCTCGTTTTTCTCCTTTTAGCACCTGAAAATGCTGGTGCAGATCACTTAAAAGCTTTATCACAGATCGCACGTGTTTTGCGTCACACTGATGTTGTACAAAAGTTGCGCAGTACGCATAATGCCAATGCGCTTTATGCTTTATTGATTCAGACTTCAGAATCAAATGCAGCTTAAAAGGTATTATGAGCGTATAAATTGCGAGGTATGCACTACAGAGCGTAGGAAAGAATATAATTTGCATCTTAAGACTAATAACAAAAGGTTGTGTCATGAGATTTAAGAAAATTACTTCTAAATGAACCTTCTTTTTAAAGAGCAACCAACAAAAACGAAGGGCTTTTCCTTTCTTGTTCTCGTATATTAAAGCATCTAATTATTATGTTCGTGGATTCTTTTATCCTGTTATACTGTAAAAACACTGTCATTTGAGATATAGTGAGATAAATTCTGTAAGTCTTCTTAATATATTAAGTGCTTTTAGAGTGCGTGGTAAATATTTTTAAGCAGGACTTGTCTGTAGAGCCTTTAGTTAAGTGAATCACATGAGTGGGAAGAAAAGAGGAGACCGCTCGACAAGAATCCAAACTTTTTCAGTCCAAATTGGATTAAGAATCTTCGTCCTTTGAAAGCGGGAAAGAAATCAACAGAAAAGTTTATTTGTGCATTGAATTTTTTTGTAAGTTGAGTTTGAGTGTTTAGGGATAATATTTTAATGCTCAAGAAGAAATAAGAAATATATTGTATCTTCAGTATAGCAAGATATTGATTTTAAATATAATTCACTATTTCGCATTTTAGATGAGAGATCCGAATATTGTAAAATTCTCTCATTCCAAACTTGTTTATGTTGAATCAATCAAAACCATTTCCTTGCACGTTGTAAACGGAATTAGCGTGTGGATAAAAACTGTACAAGAAAGGGGTAAAGATGCTTCTTATGAATCGTCTCAAGTATTGAGGGTTGCAGCAAAACATTGGGAGCTGGAAAATAGTGTTATGGTGCCATCTTTCTTCTTCACAAGTGGAGAGATCAACTATTTTATAGATATGATTTAGATGTCTGCTGTTGTATAGAGCTCATGCTAAAGAACAATTTTGTACGGTAAGAATGAAAATTATACCTTTAGGTTGGGTGAAAGAGTTTTTATACATAGGAAGATTTATTTAAGTGTCTTTAATTGATTAAAATATTGTTTAAAAAATGTTAATGTTAGAACTGCTATAGAAAAAAGTTTTATATTTCTTTTTATAAATTACTTAGAAATAAGATAAGGAGACTTTCCAAAAGAATTCTTAAGAAGTTTTTTATAACAGAAAGAAAAATATCGTCTGATACATTAAAATAATACGATTAAGCTATTATAAGCTACTAAAATCATTTTAGAAATTAATAATTGGAGATGAAATATATAGGGAAATAAGATCAAAAGAAACAAAGTTGTATGTGATTATTGAGATAGAATCTAAATTCTTTATGTTTTATTATTAATATCCTGATAATATTTTATTATTTTTACAAGGTCTTTTGAAGGTTGAGAAAAAGTGTTATCGGGACGATGTTGAATACGAAATATGAATGCACTATAATGAGTAAAAGGTGGAGTATTTTGCGAACATAAATGTATTGAATGCATAAAGTCGAGAAGTGATATTCGTAAGGCGATTAAGCTTTTTTGCGGGGAGTCCGGGGTGTATTTTCAAAATTTTGCATCAGATTGCTTGTGATATAAAGAGTATGGTTTATTTCTTAATAGTGTGATGGTATGTTTTCATCTCGTTTTGAGGTTCTATAGCTTAAAGAAATCGTTTTTTATACAAAAACGAAATAAGTAGCGTAAAATGAAGATGTTATTTTTTAATGTGGTTATTGAATAAGAAGTTTATTTTTTGGTAACGATTAAAAGGTCATAATGAAACGTAGAAATCTATTTTGATTAGTTTGAAAATATTTCGCTTATTGAAGGAATTAGGACAATAACACATGAATATCGAGGAGTTTTTGTTGAATTTTTCCAATGAAGAAAATCTTGTTAGAGACTAAAGAAGTGAGCTAAATGAAGATGTTTGAAAAGACTGTTATTGCTGCATCTGTAATGGTTCTTGTTACAGCAGGAGTGGCATATGCACAAACGCCAAGCCGTTTAAATCAATTTGAAGCGTGGGGAGCCTATTCTTATAAATCGCCCAAAAATACGATTTGCTATGTGTTATCGGTACCTTTGAAGGCTCTTCCAACGACAGTTAATCATGGTGATAACTTTTTCTTGGTTACCAAGCGTTCTCATTCACCTATTTCGTTTGAACCGCAGTTTATGGCTGGTTATACCCTTCAAGAAGGGTCGAGAGTGACGGTGACCATTGGAGGTAAGGATTTTGATTTTTTCACTAAAGATTCCTCAGCTTGGTTGGCGTCATCAGAGCTAGAAAAGCAGCTTGTTTCTGCTATGCGTGCTGGAAGCAATATGACAGTGAAAGCGATATCAAAACGAGGAACGCATACCACTTATACTTATTCCTTAAAAGGGGTCACTGCTGCATTAAATGCAACTCAAAAGTGCCATTAAGGTTTCGATAACTTCTAAAATAGTGATGTGAATTAGAAAGCAATGGCCATTTCCTATGACCTTAGACCAGTTGGTTCATGTTTTGCACGAAAAACAGATAATGTGGTCGTGAAGGAGAGTTCTAAGCTCTCTTTAATTGGTTTGTCGCAAGACGAAATGATGCAAGCTTTAAAGACAGTTGGTGTACCAGAGCATCAAACGCGTATGCGTGTGCGTCAGCTTTGGCATTGGCTTTATGTACGTGGTGTTTCAAATTTTGATGAGATGCTGAATATTTCTAAAGCAATGCAAGAAACACTTAAGTGTCATTTCTCCATTGCGCGCCCAGAAATTGTTGGAGAACAAATATCAAAAGATGGTACGCGTAAATGGCTCTTACGTTTTCCTGCACGTGGAGCTGGAAGGCCTGTTGAAATTGAAACGGTTTATATTCCTGAAGAAGGGCGTGGTACTTTATGTCTTTCATCGCAAGTAGGGTGTACGTTAACCTGCTCCTTTTGCCATACAGGAACACAGATGCTTGTTCGCAATCTGACTGCAGAAGAAATTTTGGCACAGTTATTGGTTGCGCGTGATTGTTTGGGTGATTTTCCTGATAAGAATACTCCTGATGGGGCAATTGTTCCCATTGAAGGGCGCAAAATTACCAATATTGTTATGATGGGAATGGGAGAACCTCTTTATAATTTTGAAGCTGTTAAAAAAGCTTTATTGATTGCTTCTGATGGCGATGGACTTTCTTTATCAAAACGTCGAATTACGCTTTCAACTAGTGGGGTTGTTCCTGGAATTATCCGAACCGGAGAAGAAATTGGTGTTATGTTGGCGATTTCACTCCACGCAGTACACGATACATTAAGGGATATGCTTGTTCCCATTAATAAAAAATATCCGCTTTCTTTACTAATGGATGCTTGCCGTAATTATCCTGGTCTTTCTAATGCAAAGCGAATCACATTTGAATATGTTATGCTAAAAGATATCAATGATAGTTTAGATGATGCAAAGCGATTGATTCAGCTATTGAAAGGGATTCCTGCTAAGATCAATTTAATTCCTTTTAATCCGTGGCCAGGGAGTAACTATCAGTGTTCTGATTGGGATCAAATCGAGCGTTTTGCTGATGTCGTTAATCAAGCGGGTTATGCTTCTCCTATTCGGATACCGCGTGGACGCGATATTTTAGCTGCATGTGGACAGCTTAAATCGGCTTCAGAGCGCTTACGGAAATCTGAACGTTTGCGACTTGAAAATGCTGCTGGTCATTAGTTAATACAATTTTCAGCTATATAGCGAAGCGATATAAAGTCTGTGCTTTTTTGTTTGTAAATTAATATCCAAACCTCGTGCGATAGCATATGTGAGACAGAGATTAAGATTGGATAAGTGCTAGACGAACAGTTTCAGCGTTTATATGCTAAATGGGGTAAGAGATTGTCTATAGTCTGTTTGCATAATCTCTGAAATAAGAAGGAAGCCTAATTTAGAGGGAATATGAAGTCTTAAGGATTGTAACTAACTTCTACCTTATTATCATACTCATTAATTAGGTTTTGTGTCTTTTAAAAGCATCTACGGTAATACCTTTTAAAAAGTGGAGATTGTGCAGTGCCTCATGCTTTTGTTTATTATTCTTCTTAAATAAGATCACGCATCACAAGCAAAACAGAGGATCTAACATATAAATACCATTGAGTTATCCATTGATATGTTTTTTAAGTATCTCTTAGTGCACTCTTCATATCACGATAATGCTTGTGAGGAGTATAACAAAAAGCTTCTGTGAAATGTATTGTACTCCTACACCTTTATGTTTAATAAAGGTGTAAATTGGTACCACCATTCTATTTTTTAGCTCCCAATGTTGTAACAGCTTTTAGTACTTGAGATGGTTTATAAGAGGTGTTTTTATTCTTTTCTTAGATAGTTTTTATCCATACAAAAACTCCAGCTTCTCTTGTGATGTACAAAGGAAAGGTATTGTTTTATTCAAAATAAACAGGTTTGAAATGAAAAAATCTTATAATATTTGTTTTTTTATTTAAATTAAAAGCGATACATTACACTTATAAATCAATGTTTTGTAACCACAAGGAGATGGAGGGCAAAGCTGGTAAAAGTACCTGCAATAAGCCAATCGAGAAAGCGAAGATAAAGAGGGTTCTGTTTAAGGATTTTGGTAAGTTTATGCGCTGTAAAAACGACTGAAATTGTAATGGGGAAAGAAATAGGAATATAAGAGAGTCCTAAAAAGAGCAGCTTTTGTGTTGCCATAGGATCATTTGCATTGATAAATTGTGGTAAGAATGTTGCGTTAAAGAGTATGACTTTAGGATTGAGAAGATTAATTCCAATACCAGCAAGATAGTTACGTTTAGAGCTTTGAGGTTTAGAAGATGTTGGTTCAAAGGAAAGTGTCGGGTTTCTCCTTAATGCTTGAAAGGCAAACCATAAAAGATAAAAGGCGCCAACAATTTTCAGAAAAACAAAAGCGTGTGGCGCAGCAAAAATAAGCGCTGATAAACCAAGTGCTACAGCTGTAACCTGAATGGCAAATCCTGTTGCACTTCCCAAGGCGCACATAATTCCAGCTTTTTTGCTTTGTGTAATGGTTCGTCCTACAGAAAGCATCATATCAGGTCCTGGAATAAGTGCTAAAATCAACGATGCTAAAGCAAATTGTACAACAATAGACCACTCCGGTAGAAATGACACGTCAATCTCCTCTTATTTTTAAGTAATGTTCATTATTTATACTTTAAGGCGTCTTTATTTATGCTTTTTGAGTCTTTTTAATGTTGTTTAAAGAGAATTTATTTTTATATTTCTTGTGTCGTTTTAATTTTTTAGAAAAAAAGAACAATTCGTATAGAGCTTTAGAATGAAAAAGTGGAAAAGTATTAGAAAAGTTGTTTTGGCTTATTCGGGGGGATTGGATACGTCAATTATTCTCAAATGGTTACAAAGTACGCTAGGCGTTGAAGTTGTGACTTTTACAGCAGATTTGGGGCAGGGGGAAGAATTAGAGCTTGCTCGTCGTAAAGCTGAAATGCTAGGTGTTAAAGAAATCTACATTGAAGATTTGCGTGAAGAATTTGTGCGTGATTTTGTTTTTCCGATGTTTCGAGCCAATACCGTTTATGAAGGGACTTATCTTTTAGGAACATCAATTGCACGTCCACTTATTTCAAAACGTCTTATTGAAATTGCTAAGGAAACAGGGGCAGATGCCATTGCTCATGGAGCAACGGGCAAAGGCAATGATCAGGTACGCTTTGAACTTTCTGCTTATGCACTTAATCCTAATATAAAGATTATTGCTCCGTGGCGTGATTGGGATTTTAAGAGTCGGACAGATCTGTTTGAATTTGCGCGTATGCATCAAATTCCTGTAGAAAAAGATAAGCAAGGCGAAGCTCCTTTTTCAGTGGATGCAAATTTATTACATTCTTCATCAGAAGGAAAGATTTTAGAAAATCCAGCACTTCCTGCTCCTGAATATGTCCATATGCGTACTCTTTCGGTGGAAGATGCTCCAGATGAAGCAACCAGAATCACTCTTGGCTTTAAAAAAGGTGATGCTGTTTCAATCAATGGAAAAAATTTATCTCCTGCAACTTTACTTGCAGAATTAAATCATTATGGGCGGGATAATGGTATTGGTCGGTTGGATCTGGTAGAAAATCGCTTTGTAGGTATGAAATCGCGGGGTATTTATGAAACACCAGGGGGGACCATTCTTTTAACGGCTCACAGAGCTATAGAATCTTTAACACTAGATCGTGGCGCAGCTCATTTAAAAGATGAATTGATGCCACGTTATGCAGAACTCATTTATTATGGATTTTGGTTTTCGCCGGAACGTAAGATGTTGCAGGCAGCGATTGATTTATCTCAAGAACATGTTGAAGGTGAAGTCACGTTAAAGCTCTATAAGGGGAATGTGATTGTTGAAGGGCGCCAAAGTAAAAAATCACTTTATTCCAGTGAGTTGGTAACTTTCGAGGATGATCAAGGTGTTTATGATCAAAGAGATGCGACTGGTTTTATTAAATTAAATGCTCTACGTTTGCGTACATTAGCAAGGCATCATCAAGATGATAAAGAAAAGAAATAGAAAGTTACAGTGACAAGTGTAATGTGGATTAGTGCTTTTGTATGAAATGCCTAGTTTAAGCATTTTTTTGTTGGTTTTTACCGTTCTTTCGTTCAATACTAGAAGCTTATCTTCTGCGCTAATAAATATAATAAGCAAAACCCATGATAATAATAGCAATGAAGGCTTCGATAATCAAAACAAGTCAATTTTGCTTTATAATATTGAATGTTTTTGATTTTTATCAGAACAAAATATGTTTACAGTGAGGGTGGTTTTTGTATTGTGACTTAAGAGTATAAAGAAATTTACATCTTTTTGCTTGCTATTATTGACGAATAAATTCAAGAACCATACACCCTATTTTGGAAGATTATAATTTTTAGGATAAATAATGATGCGTAATCAGTGTGATGCCCTTAGCCTTACGCCTGAATTAAAGGATGCGGCTGCTCAATCGAGAACTTGGCCATTTGAAGAAGCACGTAAGATTATCAAACGGTATGAAAAGACGGGTTACCCAGACAGTGTAATATTTGAGACCGGTTATGGACCTTCTGGTTTACCGCATATTGGAACTTTTGGGGAAGTTGCACGTACAACCATGGTGCGTCATGCATTTCATATTCTCACAGAGAATAAAGTAAAAACAAAATTACTTTGTTTTTCTGATGATATGGATGGTTTGCGCAAGGTTCCTGAGAATGTGCCAGATCGCGAGAGGATGGAACATTATCTTGGTCAACCGTTGAGCCGTGTACCTGATCCTTTTGGAGATGATTATCCTTCTTTTGGAGCGGCAAATAATGCGCGGTTACGGGCTTTCCTTGATCGTTTTGGTTTTGATTATGAATTTGCAAGTGCTACGGATTATTACAATTCTGGTCGTTTTGATGAAACACTTTTAAAAATTCTTGCCTGTTATGACAAGGTGATGGCAATTATTTTACCAACATTAGGTGAAGAGCGACAGGCGACCTATTCTCTCTTTTTACCGATTTCTCCTTTTTCTGGAAAAGTATTACAAGTACCAATGATTGCGCGGAATGTTGAAAAAGGGACAGTTACTTATATTGAACCTGAAACAGGAGAAACCATAGAAACAGAGGTTACAGGGGGTAAAGTTAAGTGTCAGTGGAAGGTCGATTGGGCTATGCGTTGGGCTGCGCTTGGCATTGATTATGAAATGGCAGGAAAAGATCTTATCGATTCCACAAATCTTTCTTCTAAAATTTGTAAAGTACTGGGTGGAAAGCCTCCAGAGGGATTTAACTATGAACTCTTTTTAGATGATAAAGGGCAAAAAATTTCCAAATCCAAGGGAAATGGCTTAACCATTGATGAATGGCTTACATATGCTCCAACAGAGAGCTTAGGGCTTTATATGTTTTCAAAGCCCAAGACAGCAAAACGGCTTTATTTTGATGTTATTCCCAAAGCTGTGGATGAATATTATGCGCATCTTTCTGCCTATGGTCGTCAAAGTTGGCAAGAACGGCTCAATAATCCTGTATGGCATATTCATAATGGTTGTCCACCGCAGGTTGATTTACCTGTACCTTTTGCGATGCTTTTAAATTTGGTAAGTGCTTCAAATGCAGAGAATGCAGGGGTTCTTTGGGGTTTTATTTCTCGTTACGCTAAGGGAGCAAATGCGCAAACTTGTCCAGAACTTGATCAATTGGTGAAATTTGCCATTAAATATTTTGATGTTTTTGTTAAACCAAACAAAAAATTTCGTATACCAGATGACAGCGAACGAGCAACATTAGCACAAATTGATGCAAAATTAGCCAATTTGCCTGAAACTGTTGATGGCAACACACTACAAAATACACTTCTTGATGTTGCGCGGTTAACGGAACGCTATCAAGATCATAGCAAAAAAAGCCCTGAAGGTGGGCCTGGCGTTTCCAATGTTTTTTTTCAAATGTTGTATGAGGTCCTTTTAGGACAAGAGAGAGGTCCACGATGGGGATCATTTATAGCGCTTTATGGGATTAATGAAATGCGTGCACTGATTGCTGAAGCACTTGCACGACCTATGGAGGAATAATGGAACGAAGAGTACAGGAAGTAAAGCGGCGCCGTACATTTGCAATTATTGCTCACCCAGATGCTGGGAAAACAACATTGACGGAAAAGCTTTTATTGTTTGGTGGTGCTATTCAACTTGCAGGAGAAGTAAAAGCCAAAAAAGATCGTATTCAAACTCGTTCTGACTGGATGAATATTGAGCGTGATCGTGGTATTTCCGTTGTGACTTCTGTGATGACGTTTGAATATGAAAATCATATTTTTAATCTCCTAGATACCCCAGGCCATGAAGATTTTGCAGACGATACTTATCGCACGCTTACAGCTGTTGATAGTGCTATCATGGTATTGGATGGGGCCCGCGGGATTGAGCCTAGAACACTAAAACTGTTTGAAGTGTGTCGGATGCGGGATATTCCTATTGTTACTTTTATCAATAAAATGGATCGTGAGGCGCGTGATCCTATAGAGCTTTTAGATGAAATTGAAGAAAAGCTTGCTCTTGATACCGCCCCCATAACATGGCCCATTGGGACGGGTAAAGATTTTGTTGGGACTTTTGATCTTCATCATAACCGTTTTCGCCAAAAAGATGATGAGATAACCCAGCGGATCGTTTCAAATCCCAGTGAAGTTGTCCATTTACTTCCCCAATATCAACGTTCCACTTTTCTTGAAGGAGTAGAACTCGCTCAAAGTGTTTGCAAGAATTTTGATCTTCAAGCTTTCCGTGAAGGTCATATGACACCGGTTTATTTTGGTTCAGCTTTACGAAATTTTGGTGTTCGTGATTTGATCAATGCGCTTATTGATTTTGGTCAAAGTCCCCGTGATCAAAGTGCAGATCAGCGCAATATCATAGCAACTGAACCTAAAATGACGGGATTTGTTTTTAAAATTCAAGCGAATATGGATCCTAATCATCGTGATCGTATTGCATTTTTTCGGGTATGTTCGGGAACACTTGAACGTGGTATGAAGACAAAATTGGTCAGAACAGGAAAACCGATGACACTTTCGGCTCCACAATTTTTCTTTGCGCGTTCGCGCCAAATTGCTGATCAAGCCTATGCCGGTGATATCGTAGGGATTCCTAATCATGGAACATTGCGTATTGGTGATACTTTGACTGAAGGAGAAGATATTCTTTTTAAGGGAGTACCCAATTTTGCACCAGAGATTTTGCGTCGTGTTTGTTTGGGTGATCCAATGAAAGCAAAAAAGCTCAGAGAAGCTTTGCAACAAATGGCTGAAGAAGGGGTTGTGCAATTGTTTATTCCTGATGATGGGTCGCCTTCTCTCATTGGTGTTATTGGTGCTTTGCAAATTGATGTTTTAAAAGAGCGATTAAAAATAGAATATTCTTTGCCAGTGAATTTTGAGTCTGCACGCTTTAATTTATGCCGTTGGATTTCAGCGCAGAGCAAAGATGAGTTGCAAAAGTTTCTCAACAATCATCGCTCTGCTCTTGCGTATGATTTAGAAGGTGATCCAGTTTTTTTAGCGGAGAACCATTTTTCATTAAATTATGAAGCAGAAAGAGCTCCTAAGATAAAATTTTCTACTTTTAAAGATTATCAAGTAAGCTCTTAATGTAAAGAAGAATTTTTTATGTAACAATTTGGTTGATAATGATTTTTCATATCGAGTTAGGGATCTGAATATTGTTATTTTTTCTGAAAACAAAAGGAGTATGTAAAGAACACTTTCAGGTTGTATTATATAAAGAGAGAAGTAAATTTATTTATAATATTCAATAAGTTATAATATATTTGTAATTGTAACGTCTTTTAAAATTTTGATATATTTTTTCACAATAGCTTAAGACAAGGTCATATATTTAAGTATTTTGAATGTCAGTTAAAAATCTCCTGTATAAATAGAGCTTTTCAGTTTTTTCTTGTATGAAAATTGTATACAGTCAAAATAAAGCAAATAATCAATAAGATGAAATTTGTTATTCCCAATATGAGATCATATGACTTATAAGCCACGTGTCTTTTCTATATCTTCTGGAACGGCTTTTTTGCCTCACTTTGTTGATGCACTGCTCTCTGGTACCCTTATTGATAATTTTGCTCCCAATGGAGACATTCAAACTGCTCTTGCTGATAGCCTTATTTATGTTCCGACACGTCGTGCTGCGCGCGCTTTGCGTTTAGCTTTTGTTGAAAGAAGTAATACACAATCAACCTTTTTACCAACTATTCGTGCTCTAGGAGATGTCGATGAAGACAGTTTCCTTTTTGTTGAAAATCATACTAGCGCTTTAAATCCGCCTATTGGAGAAAGTGAACGCCTACTGCTTTTAGCGCGCCTTATTCGTCCATGGCGTGAAAATTTACCTGCGCATCTGCGTGCCATGTTTGGTACAGAAGATGTGCTTATTCCAGCTCATAGTGCTGATGCAATTTGGCTTGCTCAAGATTTAGCACACTTGATGGACGAAATTGAAACAGAAGGAGCAGATTGGTCGAAACTTAAAGATATTGCCCCTGACATGGTCGCTGAATGGTGGCAGATAACGCTCGATTTTCTGACTATTGTTACGCAAAATTGGCCACAAATCTTGACAGAAAGACAACGAAGTAATCCCGCTGAATGGCGTAATCAAGCACTCACAATGCATGCAGAGAATTTACGACGTACGAAGCCTGATAAACCGATCATTGCAGCTGGTGTGTCAGGTTCTATGCCCGCAGTTTCTCATCTTTTAAAGGTTATAGCTTCTCTGCCCAAAGGGGCTGTTGTTCTTCCTGGCCTTGATTTTTATATGGATGAAGAACAATGGAATGCATTAAGCACAAGCAATAAAGAAAAAACAGCTTGCGATTTTTTTGATCCTGCAGAAAATATTTTTAGCCATCCTCAATATCATTTAAAAAAACTTCTTTCTCTCATGGGGTGTCAACGTCGCCATGTTTGCGAAATTGGCCAACAAAGTAGCACAAAGAAAAGACGAATGGCTCTTTTATCGGAAGCATTGCGACCTGCTTCTACGACAGATAAATGGATACAAATTGTCCGTGATGATTATGAGGCTCTTTGTGCAGACTGGTCATTTATTGAAGCTATCAATGAACGTGAAGAAGCTCTCGCTATTGCTGTTGCTTTACGCAAAGCTATTGAAGAACCCCAAAAAACCGCAGCTCTTATTACAAATGACCGTAATTTAGCACGCCGTGTTACTGCGGAATTACAACGATTTGGAATTGAAGCAAATGATTCAGGGGGAATACCACTTGCCCAAACATTGCCTGTAACGCTTTTGCGGCTTATCTTAGAAAATGTATTGCAACCTGATGATCCCATTGCTTTTCTTTCTCTTCTTAAACATCCCCTTACAACACTCCAACAAAACCGTCATCGTTTACGGGAAATGGCAGAAAATTTTGAACTTTTTGTTCTTCGAGGGAATACAGGGCGCATCAATCTTTGCGAATGTGATCAATTTCTTGAAAAATGGATTGAAACATCTTTTCATAATAGTTCTGAAATCAACGCTCTTGATCAGCAGAAATGTGAAGAAGCACGTTTCCTTTGTCATCTTTTGAGGACAGCTGTTGAACCTTTAACATCTCTTATGAAACAAGAGAAAGAGTGCACCATCAACGAAGCTGCGATAGCAACTGTTGAGGTTTTTGAAAATTTTGGTCGCGATGAGGATAACTCTCTTGCACATCTTTATCAACACGAAGCAGGACAAGCCTTATCAAAGTTCTTACGTGAATTGGTCAGTGATCAATCAGGATTAACATTTCATCTTTGCGAATGGCCTGCTATGTTTTCTGCATTGATCGCAATGCGTTCCGTTACACCTTCTCCTGGAGGACATCCACGTTTATTCATCTGGGGTACTTTGGAATCGCGTTTGCAAACGGTTGATACAGTGGTCATCGGCGGTCTTAATGAAGGGTCATGGCCGATATCAACCCGAAATGATGCTTTTTTATCGCGACCGATGAAAATGATGTTAACTCTGGAGCCACCAGAGCAGCATATTGGTCTTTCCGCGCATGATTTTCAATGGGCGATGGGAATGGATAAAGTGGTGATGAGTCGCGCATTGCGCGTTAATCATACGCCTTCCATTCCTTCACGTTGGCTACAACGCTTAGAAACCGTCGTAGGACAACAAGTTTGGAAACAAATCCGTGCACGAGGTGAAATACTCCTTCATTGGGCAAAGATGCTTGATCATACAAACATGATTTCTGAGATGAAGCGTCCCTGCCCTGTACCACCTCTTGATATGCGTCCACGTCATTTTTCAGTTACTGAAATAGAAATATTACGGTATGACCCTTATGCCATTTATGCTAAAAAAATCTTAAGGCTCAAACCACTTAAAGCCCTTATTCATAATTCTAGCGCTCCTGAACGTGGAACACTTTATCACGCTATTCTTGCAGATTTTTGCACACAAATAAAAAATCTAAATGCTGCAAATGCATTAGATGTGTTGCTTGCTATTGGACGTAAAGAGTTTGATAAATTCAATTTTCCACCGGATATTGAAGTAATTTGGTGGGATAGTTTTGAAAATCTTGCTCCACGCTTTATTCAATGGGAACAAAGTTTAGGACTGCGAGAGCGATATTCGGAAGTGGTATCACAAAAAATCCCTATAGGAACAACAGGGGTAACCCTTTCAGGACGTGCTGATCGTCTTGATGTTTTGCCAGATAAAACGGTTGAAATTCTAGATTTCAAAACCGGAACCCCTCCTTCATCAAAAAAAGTTCGTGAATTATTATTTCCGCAATTGGCTTTAGAAACAGCTTTACTCATACAAGGGGGCTTCTCAGATTTTCAAGATTTTACCCCCTCAAATTTATTTTACATTCCTCTTAACAAAAAAGGTGAAATTAAACCCCAATCAATTCTTTTAAAGAAAAAAGACGGAAAAACTCATCTAAGTGCTGTTGATCTTGCTGACAATGCATGGGAAAATCTTATCGCACTCATAACTTATTATCAAAATCCACAACAAGGCTATCTTTCACACGCAGTCCCTATGTTAAAACAATATGAAAGTGACTATGATCATCTGGCACGCTTATGGGAATGGTCAAGTGGTTTTCATAAAGAAGAGTAATCATGACGTTTTTTTCTATTCCTGAAGCCGCTCTTGATGCACAAGCAACAGCAACACATCCCCAAAAAAACGTGTGGGTTTCTGCAAATGCAGGATCTGGAAAAACCCATGTTCTAACCGAACGTGTTATCCGTTTGCTTTTAAACGGTACGCCTCCAGCACGTATTTTATGCCTTACTTACACGAGAGCCGCCGCCGCTGTTATGCAATCACGAATTTTTCGCACACTCTCCAGCTGGAATGAACTCGATGATGCGCAGCTTAAAGAAATCTTATCGAAGTTTGAAAACAAACCTATCAGTGCAACAAAAATAACCTATGCGCGCCAACTCTTTGCTCGTGCTTTAGAAACACCTGGTGGTTTGAAAATACAGACTATTCACGCATTTTGCGAATCTCTCTTGCATCAATTTATGCTAGAAGCCAATATTGCTGGACATTTCGAACTCATAGATGATGTCAACCGCAAGAAATTACTACAAGAAGCTCGCTGCCAACTTTTGAAGCATCATGATGTACAACCCGCTCTAAAACAGCTGCTTAAGGTTATCAGTGAACATACTTTTAACCAATTGCTGTATGAAGCAGCTGAAAAGCAACATAAACTGTCTGATTTTTTGTCTTCTCTTCTGTCTGAAAATGGAGAAGAAAAATTGCGGTCGCTGTTTGATTTAGCACCTGATGATACAAATCAGCAATTACTAGAAAAAATTCAACAGACTGCTCGTCTTCCTCTTTATGCTCTTAACCATTGTGAAACCAATGGAAGTCAAAGCTTCAAGGATATGGTGGCAAAACTTTCCCAATTAGAAGAGGTACGTGATGAGACAAATATTCTCAATAGTATTTCTGATATTTATTTTACAACAAAAGGTGAGCCACGGAATTTCTCAAATTTATCTCGTAAAAAATCAGACGAAATTTGGCCTTTTATTCAACAAATGCTTGAAGATAAACAAAGCGAGCTTTCTATTCTTTTAGAGAAATATCAATGCGCAAAAGTTGCGACCCTCAATATGGCGGCTTTTCAGCTTTGTGCCCTTTATCTCAAAATTTATGCAAATTTAAAAAAAACCAATGGTTTTTTAAACTTTGATGATCTCATTGAGCGCACACTCCATTTATTGCAACGTGAAGGTGCAAGCCAATGGGTGCACTATAAACTTGATAAGGGTCTTGATCATATTTTGCTTGATGAAGCACAAGATACGAACCCTGATCAATGGAAAATTATTCAATTTTTAGCGCAAGAATTTTTTACAGGTCATAGTCAACGTGACAATATACGTACTCTTTTTGCTGTTGGAGATGAAAAACAGTCTATTTATTCCTTTCAGGGCGCTGCACCAGAAAATTTTGCTGCAAATGGGAAAATTATTCAAAAAAAAGCACAACAAGCAAAGCAGAAATTCGAAAAAATACAACTGCATTACTCTTTTCGCTCTACAGCAGATGTTCTTAAAAGCGTTGATCTTGTTTTTGAAACACCAGAAAATTATAAAGGGCTTTCGGCAGAAAATACAAAAACCATACACGAAGCTATCCGTACTCACAGTCCAGGTGAAGTTATTTTATGGGATGCTATTTCTAAAGAAAAAGACGAATTTCCTGATGATTGGCATGTAACTGTTGATCATTTAGATACACCAGCAGTACGTTTGGCAGAAAAAGTTGCTGAAAGTATTGCAGGCTGGTTACAAAAAGGAGAAATGCTTCCAGCAAAAGGGCGGTTATTGCGTGCTAGTGATATTATGGTTTTGGTTCGTAAGCGTGATCAATTTGCCCTAGCGCTTTCTCGTGCCCTTAAACAACGCAATATACCTGTCGCTGGTGCAGACCGTTTACAGCTTATAAAACATATGAGCGTGCGTGATTTAATGGCACTCGGACGTTTTGTTTTGCAACCACAAGACGATTTGTCTCTTGCTTGTGTTTTAAAAAGTCCACTCTTTGCGCTTAGCGAAGAGGAACTTTATCAACTTGCCGCTCACCGTACAGGCTCTCTTTGGAAAAGCCTTTGTGAACAGGCATCGTCGCATATTCCTTTTAAAGATGCTTTTGAAAGCTTGAGTCAATATCGTACTTTAGTGGATAAAATACCAGTCTTCGAATTCTATAGCCATATTCTGAATAATGATAAGGGAAGACAAAAAATTTTAGCGCGCTTAGGCTCGGAAGCCAATGATGTGCTTGATGCTTTTATGGACTACACACTCGCGATTCAAAAAACGGGGTTACCAGGATTACAAGCTTTTTTGGAAACATTAAGTGTCAGTGAACCAGAAATTAAACGTGAGTTTGACCAAAATCATGAAGAAATTCGCATCATGACTGTTCATGCTGCAAAAGGACTGGAAGCTTCCGTTGTATTTCTGGTTGATCCTGGTAGTGCAATCTGGCATCCTCAGCATTCACCTCACTTGCTTGAAGTTCCCTTGAACAATGCACATTTGAGTGATCAACAAGCTTTTATCTGGTGCCCTAATGCAGAATTCGATACAATGCCCTCTAAACAAGCAATTTTGCGTTTAAAAGAGCGTGCTGAAGAGGAGTATAGGCGCCTTCTCTATGTAGGAATGACGCGTGCTGAAGATCGATTGTTTGTTTGCGGGTATAGCGGTGAACGCAATAATCCTCATACGTGGCTACAATTGGTAAAGAAAGCTCTCAAACCGCATGCAGTTCCCATTAAGGGTCCTGCAGAAGATATTGCAGCTTGGCGTTATTGTATCACAGATTCTTCTTCTGCCTCAATAAATCAGGAAGCCTCTCGTTCTGAGTGCCAAACTTTACCGCCTTTGCCTGCTTTTTTCTCTCATAAAGTACCAGCAGAACCAATTCTCCCAAAACCGTTAAAACCCTCAGTAGCGAGCCTTTCTATTGAAGCTGATACAGAACCTTCCTCAAGTCCAAAACAATTTACTATTTCACCTGTTTTAGGAGAAACGAACACAAACAGAGCTTTTTTCATTGAATACGGTAATCTCATTCACCGATTGTTACAATATTTACCCGATTGTCCCCCACAAAAACGTCGAGATTATGCTCAAAACTATCTCAATATCAAAGCCTCTCATTGGCATGAGAGCCAAAGAGAAGATGCTCTTTGCCATATTTGGAAAATATTAGATCATGTTTATCTCAAACCCCTTTTTTCTGAGCATTCACGTGCTGAGGTTTCCTTAATGGGCATTGTAAAAATTCGTGGAAAAGAACAAGTAATCTCTGGTCAAATTGACCGTCTCTACATCACGCAAAACAGCATTATCTTTGCCGATTTTAAAACGGGAACCCCACCAGAAAATGAAGCCGCTATTGCTTCCCATCATTGGTTGCAAATGGCTCTTTATCGAAAATTATTGCAAGCTATTCATCCCGATAAAGATATACAAGCTCTGCTTATCTATAGTAAAGAAGCCAAAATTTTCAAACTTTCTCCAGAAAAACTTGAGGCATTTCTTAGTGAAGTTGCCTTATAAGTTAGTCTTTTCCTTGCAAAGCATTTTTACACTTTATTTACTTTCATAAAATCGCTCAAACAAACACAACGCACAATCTCTGATGTAAAAAAGTCCTTTAATAATTTATCTTTGCAATAACTTGATATGAATTGTTATTATACCAATCTATAAAAAGTGAATATAAAGGATAAATCAATGACGTGTATAAAAGTTGATAAGGACAATTTCGAAAGTGAAGTTCTAACCTCTTCCACCCCTGTTGTGGTTGATTTTTGGGCAGAATGGTGTGGCCCTTGCAAAGTGATTGCTCCAATTTTGGATGAAATTTCAATAGAAATGCAAAATCAAGTTAAAATTGCTAAGGTAAATATTGATGAAAATCCGGAACTGGCTACCCAATACGGAGTACGTTCTATCCCTACATTACTAATGTTTAAAAATGGAAATATTTCATCGAATATGGTTGGCGCTACCTCTAAAGGACGTCTTTCTGAGTGGATAAAAAATGGCCTTAGTTAATGCCATACACAGTAACGATAAAGGAGAGAAATTTTAGTCTCTCCTTTTGATTTTTTTTACATTCCTTTTCTGTAATACATTGTAATAGCAATTCAATTAAATCAAAAATTTAAATGATTTTAAGAATCCACACTGTTATACGTAATTCAATAGATCATTTTTTATCAAAAAATTGTCCTGTATGAACAATGTAGGCAATTCCTTGTTTATATGCGTGCCAACGAATATTTAAGTGAATGATATTTTCTTCTTAGATAAGACTATTGAGATAGATAGTGCTTTCAACACATAAAAGGAGATTTTAAGAAAAAACTTTGCAAATTACTTTTTTGAAGCTCACAATTTTTAAGCAGAAAGAAACAAGCAATTCACTACAGGTTATATAATGCTCTTCTAAAGGGTTACCACTTCAATTTAAAATTCTCTTATACTATTCTCTAAAATCAAAATTGTAGGTATCAGATTCTCTAAAATAAATTGATGAATTCCTATAAATTAACGACTGTTCTTTGCAATTTATGTCATTGTTATATGAAAGAGTCAGCATTTCACTTCATCTTCCATGGTTGGTGCCTCCATTGAAGCCTTCTTTATGTTGTCCATCATCTCAAATTTCATAGGTAGTACTGAGGTATTATCAAATTAAAAATGATGATGTCCATGTTTTTTTTAAAATGTACGAATTGCGAAAGACTGTTGCAAACATTCAATGGAATGTTGCGCTGATTTAACTGTTACATGACGCCCATGTTCTTTATAATGTAAGGTGAGTGCAAAAGTGGCAAGCTCTAAAAGAGCTGTATTTCTTTCTGGCCATTCAACAAGTAAAATATTTTTCTCACGAGCTTCATGAAGCCCTAATTCATCAATTTCTTCTGCCATAGAAAGGCGATAAAGATCAGCATGAATAATTTCAAACTTTGGAAGTTGATAGCTTTGCACAAGAGTAAAAGTAGGGCTTGGAACATCCATAGTGTTATCGTTCGCAAGTGTTTGAATGATTGTACGTGCAATGGTTGACTTTCCAGTTCCAAGATCTCCTTGCAGCGTTACAAGATCTCCTGGCTTCAAAGAAAGAGCTAAATTTTGTGAAAAAAGCTTTGTTGCCTCTTCATTTTCAAGAAAAAAACTAAAATTCATTAAAAGTTCCATGAAATGGATGAAAAATTTTTGTTATCATAAAGGTTAAAATTAAAAAATCGTATCTCCTTTGGAGAGTGGGAAAAAACATTTAACTGTTGTTCCTTTTCCAGAACCGGTAAGAATTTCAACATGTCCACCGTGTAGTTCAACGAAACTTTTTACAAGGGAAAGGCCAAGACCCGCTCCCGCACGCCCACCATGGTGTGAATGGGAAGAAAAACGTTTAAAAATACGATCAAGGACATCTTCTGGGATGTCAGAGCCCTGATTGTGAACGCTAAAGACAATGTTATCATCTTGTTCATCAACGCAAAATTCAATAGTACTCGCCTCCGTTGCAAAATTAATAGCATTACTCAGGACATTCACAAAAATTTGATGCAAGCGCTTTTCATCAGCAGAAATAGAATTTAAGGAAGGAGAAATTTGTTGTAAAAGCGTAATATGACGTCCATTAAGGCGATCTTCTACACGTGCTACTGCTTGTATCATAGCATCGGCAATGTTAACCGATTTTATGTCCAACTCCATAATGCCTGCATCAAGGGTAGCAAGATCAAGAATATCGTTAACAATATTTAAAAGAGTTCCTGATTCTGAATGAATGTGTTCAAGATATTCTTGTTGACGTTCATTGATAGAACCGAAAATTTGATCACGTAAAATATCGGAAAATCCAATAATATTGGTGAGAGGTGTGCGTAATTCATAAGAAACATGTTGGACAAATTTATTACGCAAACGATCAGCACTTTCTAATGCTTCATTTTTTTCTTGAAGAGCACGCGCAACATGGACAGTGTCCGTAACATTCACAAAAGTAAGCATCGTTTGTCCATTAGGAAGAGGGACCAGAGTATAGTCAATAATCATATCATTTTTAAGATCTATACGACCTGAAAATGTTTCACGTTTTTCAGCAAAACCGGTAATGAACTTGGTAAATTGATCCCATTCTTGCCCCAAGGTTAAGGCTGAACAATGGCTTTGTAACTGTGTAATATGGGTTCCTTCTACCAGTAAATTATAAGGAAGAGACCACAATTTCGACAAGGCAGGATTCGATAAGCGAAGGCGTCCATCAGTACCAAAAACGACCACACCTTCAGAAAGTTTATCAAGTGTTTCACCTTGTATTTTAATAAGTGTATTATAACGGCGCTCAAGATCAATTTTTTCGGTAAGGTTTTCGTAAAGCCAAGTGACACCTCCTTGTGGATGAGGGTTCGAGACAACACGCACCGTACGCCCATCTGGAAGATTCCAAATTTGTTGGTTCGATTCTGTTTGCCAATAGGCTTTTAAAAGTTCTTCTTTCCATGCGCGCCAATCAGGGTGTTCAGCAATGAGCCCCTTTTCACGTAAACGTTCAAGAAACAATGTATGGCTTGGTTCACTTTCTAAAAAAGAACTCTCCAACGGCCATAAAATTTTGAAAGCGTGATTACAGAATTTTAATTTTTGGTTTGTATCAAAAATGGCTACAGCTGTTGAAATTTGGTCAAGTGTTTCACAATGACTTTGAAGAACATATCTTAATTCATGAGCAAGATTTTCATAGGCGCTGTCATCACGTGCAAAAGCTGCCATCCCTTCAGCTGTTGTAATACGTGTGAGATGAAAACGGTGCCGTTCTCCACCAATAACCGTATGAACATGTTCTTGAAAAATTGTTTCTGTTTCATCTGTTTTGCGTTGTGTATTTTCATTGAAAAGATCCCCCACGTCATCACTGTCTTCACGAAAGTCTGTCATTTCTCTAAAGGCGCGATTGATAAAACAAACTTTTCCTTCACAATCTTTTATCCATACGGGCTCTTGAATAAGATCAAGAAGATTACGCTGCATTCTCAGTTCAGTAAGAAGGCGGGCGATATCTTTCTGTAAACGAGCATTTTCACTCTGTTGTTTTGAGATATCTTGAAAACGAGCAATGGCGACTGTTCCTGCGATGACTCCTGTAACTTGTAGCAGTACATTGTTTGTGGTGGTGATAGAAAGATCAAAAGGGTGACATTTACAACGGAGTTGAGTCAATGCATAATCAAGTTCTCGCAGAGAATTTTCTTCAACCCAGAGCTCAAAACGCTGAAAATCTTTCTGATCGATTCCTATTTTTTGCAATGTGGAAAGAGCACCAACAACATGGGGTAAGGTTGTTGGATTTTCCCAAATAAGAAGGAATTGCTCGGTTTCTTCCAGAAGCCATTCATAATATTTAAGTTTTTCAGAAAAATTTGCCTGAATTATCTTCAAAGGCTTCTGTGCAGTTTTTTTTGCACGCACGGTAACAGCTATACATGAGAGAAGTGAAGCACAAGAAATTCCTCCACACAGCGCTAAAAGCAGCCATGGACCATTCGGCAAAGTGAAGAAAAATGGTAAATAACCTTCCAATGACTGAGAAAAAGCGCATGTTGGAGAAAAAAAGAAAAAAAGGCAAAATATATACGTATAGATTCGGATCTCTTTTTGAGTTTTTTCTTTGGGGTTATAGTCACCAAAGCTGAGCACGACATCTTTCCCTTTTTTAACCCAAGGAAACGTATTAGTAACGGTAATGGTTTGGTTTATAAGGTCCTTGTGGTGAGACTCCAATATAAGCGGCTTGTTCTTCTGATAAAACACTTAATTTTATTCCTAACCGATCCAGATGTAGACGTGCAACCTTTTCATCAAGATGTTTAGGCAAAACAGTGACTTCATTTGTATAGTGTTCTGTACGGGTAAAAAGTTCAATTTGCGCTAAAACTTGATTGGTAAACGAAGCTGACATGACAAAAGAAGGATGCCCCGTCGCATTGCCGAGGTTTAACAATCGTCCTTCAGAGAGCAAAATGATGCGTTTTCCATCGGGAAAGGTGATCATATCAACTTGTGGTTTAATATTCGTCCATGGCAAATTTCTAAGGGCAGCGACTTGGATTTCGTTATCAAAATGACCAATATTTCCAAGAATACACATATCCTTTACTTGTCGCATATGATCTAAACGAACAACATCTTTATTGCCTGTTGTCGTGATGATAATATCAGCACTGGAAGCAGCATCATCCAAATTAACAACTTCATAGCCATCCATAGCGGCTTGAAGAGCGCAGATAGGATCAATTTCTGTTACTTTAACACGAGCCCCAGCACCAGAAAGAGATGCTGCTGAACCTTTTCCTACATCACCATAACCACAGACAATGGCAGTTTTACCAGCGATCATCACATCTGTTCCACGTCGAATACCATCGACCAATGATTCTTTACATCCATATTTATTATCAAACTTTGATTTAGTGACGCTATCATTAACATTAATAGCAGGAAAAGGTAGAAGTCCTTCTTTTTGTAACTGATAAAGACGGTTTACACCTGTTGTGGTTTCTTCGCTTACACCTTTAATTGCTGCGCGCTGTTGTGTAAAAAAACCTGGCGTTGCATCCATACGCTTTTGTATTTGTTTGAAAAAAATTTCTTCTTCTTCTGTTTTGGGATGCGATAAAATATCTTTATTTTGTTCTGCACGACTTCCCATTAAAATATAGTTTGTGGCGTCAGCTCCATCATCTAAAATAAGATTGGAAGGATTACCATCTGGCCATTGGAAGATTGCATCTATATAAGTCCAATATTCTTCCAATGTTTCACCCTTAACGGCAAATACAGGAATGCCAGTTGCGGCGATAGCTGCTGCTGCATGGTCTTGCGTAGAAAAAATATTGCTAGAGCTCCACCGTATATCGGCGCCAATTGCTTTTAATGTTTCAATTAAAACAGCTGTTTGAATTGTCATATGCAATGAGCCAGAAATACGCGCTCCGCGCAAAGATTGGCTGGAAGAAAACTCCTTACGACAAGCCATCAAACCAGGCATTTCAGTTTCAGCAATATCAAGTTCTTTACGACCATAAGCGGCAAGTGCAATATCTTTGACAACAAAATCTTGAGCTGCCATTCTTCATTCCTTTAAAATAATTTTTTCCAAGACGGTAGGAGAAATTAAAAAAAAATGCAAGACAAGAAGAGGACTTCTTTATGTGAAAAAGCTCTTTTAAAATCTCCATAAATTTGTGCAACAAATATGCATTTATGGATCTGAGTAGTGATGTTACTGACAGAGTAGGAGATCTTCATGATAAGTTTTATTATATAAACAAAATTCTATCCTTTTCACGTAACTTTAAAGCTTTTAAAAGTTTCCAGAGGGAATACCTTTTAAATAATAAAAATGGTGCATTGCTTTACAGTTTTTATATCGATTTTTATGGGATAATATCGAAAGTAGTATACTCGTATTCTACTCACTTATGCAGTTTTTGAAAAAGGAAGAATTACTTTAATCTCATTATTAAGCTTTTTGGCAAAATAATATAAATGCAAAGCTATAGATTATCATGTTTATGGATAGGCAGTTCAGGATCGGTTCTTTAGGATTCCAATGTTGCACCTGCTCTTGGATAAAGACAGTTTATAAGAAGTGCTTTTCTCCTGTTTCCAACAGTTTTTATCAAAATACTATAGATGTGCGAGGAAACATGTTTTGTGATACTAAATGGAGCATTAAAAATGCAAAAACATCACTCTATTGAACACTCTGATTTTAAAACCGCTAACAACGCGCTATGAATTATAAATCAAATAATTAACTCAGTTTTAGAAGAATTTATTCTAGACGAGTAGGTTTTGGGAAAATTGACCATGTGGACGAAATCGCCAGAGATAACTTGGCAAGAATGCAGTCATTGCTCTAGGAGTAATTCCTACTCCTTCTAGAGTATATCCATTCTCTATAGCTTCTTTAGAAACAATGTTATCCATTTGCAAAAAGCGTATTTGATTGGCTGTTACGAGCGTTGGCACAAGAGGCAACTTACCAATCGTTCCTAAAACTCCTCCAATCAATAGACCGACAGAAAGAGGCATAGATAGGATTGTTTTTTTACGACGAATGATTTTAAGTATATTTTCAAGAGCATTTTGGAGGGTGATAATCTGGGGACCACCAAGATCATATTTTTTTCCCCAAGCTACCTGTCCATCTAAAGCACGTGCGATAAACTCAGCAACGTCACCAACATATACGGGTTGCAATTTGCTTTTCCCACCTCCAAAAAGAGGCATAATTGGTAAAAAACGTGACAAATCTGCTAAGGTATTAAAGAAACAATCTTCTGGTCCAAAGATAATGGATGGACGTATAATAATTGCCTGAGGATTCTTGTTATGAATGATTTGTTCACCCATAAACTTAACACGTGCATAAAGACATGCAGTGTTTTCGCTAGCCACAAGAGTCGACATATAGATGAGAGGAATACCAGCTTCTACTGTTAATTCAGCAACATTGTAAGCACCATCAATTTGTGTGCTTTTAAAATTCGATTGATTTGCTTGTTTTAAGCTACCGGGTAAAAACACTGCTGCATCAGCTCCAAGCAATGCGCGTGCAACAGAGGCACGATGCTTGATATCTGTTTTAAGCATTTGGGTTTGTCCTACTTCTCCTATTTGTAGCATGTAATAAGCTTTTTGTGGACAACGAACAGCGATGCGAACGCGATATCCCCGCTTAGTCAAAGTTTCAACGACATGCCGTCCTACAAAACCGGATCCGCCAAAAACAGTAATGAGTTTAGGATGTTGATAAAGTGCACAATCAAGTTGCATGATTAAAAGGTCTATCTTTCAAAGCTTTAAAAATAGCTAATTATCTAGCACGGTGGTGTTTTATTGTCACGCAAAATATCACCCGCAAGATAAAGAGAACCACTAATAAGGACAATAGCCTCTTTATATTCCATTTTAATTTTATGCAAAGCATCTTGTAGATGTGCTTGTGGAGTAGCAAAGATTCCTGCTTTTTGGGCTGATTCAGCTAAGTTTATTGGAGAGAGACTGGCGTCATTGTTAATAAGCGGTATCGTATATACTTTATCGACAAGGTTTGCTAAAGGACGAAAATAACCGACAGCATCTTTGGTATTAAGCATGCCAGCAATCATAATAATGGGACGATCTGTTTTTTTTCTCCATTGTGTAAGTTCTGCCGCAATAACTTTTCCTGCAGCAGGATTGTGACCACCATCTAACCATAAATCAATATCAGGAGATAGTTGATCAACCAAAAGCCCTTGGGTAAGACGCTGCATTCGTGCGGGCCAATAAATATTCTTCAAAGCGTCATTTATGGTTTGTTCTGAAAGTTGAAAACCCGCTTGATAAACTGCTTCAAGAGATGCACCAGCATTAGCAATTTGGTGGTCTCCAATAAGGTTAGGAAGAGGAAGGTCCATGAGACCTTGATGGTTTTGAAAAACCATACGTCCATGTTCTTTATAGCTTTGATAATCTTGATCAAAGAGAGCATAAGATGCTTTATTTTTATCGGCAAGGGGTATTAAAGTAGCAAGAGTTTCTTCATAATTCTGCTTTCCGATGACCACTGGAACGTTTGGTTTTATAATCCCCCCTTTTTGAAAAGCGATTTGAGCAATTGTGTTTCCAAGAAAATTCTCATGATCATAATCAATGGGCATAATAAGCGATACAGCTGTTTTGTTAACGACATTGGTAGCATCAAAACGTCCTCCCAATCCAACTTCTAAAATAACAACATCAGCTGGATGTATACTAAACAGCATAAAGGCAGCGGCTGTAAAAATTTCAAAAATAGTAATCGGCTCTTGACGATTTACTTTTATAATTTCACGGATTGTCTCAGCCAATTGGTTTTCTGTAACAAGTTGACCACCTCCTTTTTGACCTAACCGGCAGCGTTCATTCCAGTTGACGAGATGAGGTGAGCTATAAACATGAACGCAGTATCCTTCACTTTCCAAAAGAGCACGACAAATTGCGGAGGCAGATCCTTTGCCATTTGTTCCAGCGATGTGAATAACAGGTGGAAGTTTTAAATGTGGATTACCAAGACGCTCTAAAAGGTGAACAATACGCTCTAAAGAAAGATCAAATTTTTTCGGATAATTTTTTAGTAAATCATCCACCACCCTTTGTATTTGACTCTGTTGCATAAACTTAAGCTGCTTTTGTCCTAGAAAGCGATGTTTGAGAGTCTGTTGGGGATGGATCGGAAGGGTTAAAAACAGCAGGGCGTTTCATCATCAAGCGTAAAATACGCGCAATTGTTGTTTTCATTTCTAAACGCGATACAACCATATCAATCATACCATGTTCAAGCAGATATTCACTACTTTGAAACCCTTCTGGTAGGGTTTCACGTATCGTTTGTTGAATCACACGTGGACCAGCAAAACCAATCATAGCGCCAGGTTCGGCAATGTGAATATCACCAAGCATGGCGTAAGAAGCAGTAACACCACCGGTGGTTGGATTAGTCAGCACAACAATATAGGGAAGTTTTGCTTCTTTCAACATTTCAATCGCTACTGTTGTACGGGGCATTTGCATCAATGAGAGTGTTCCTTCTTGCATGCGTGCACCACCAGAAGCAGTAAAAAGAACCAAAGGGCATCTTTCGGCAATGGCAGTATCAAAAGCTTTGATAATAGCTTCTCCTGAGGCCATACCGAGTGATCCCCCCATAAAGGCGAAATCTTGAACGGTTGCAATAATTGGCAAACCCTCAATCGTACCGCGTGCACTCAAAATGTTGTCCTCAACACCGAGTTTAGAACGGTACTCTTTTAACCGATCAATATAGCGTTTTTCGTCGCGAAACTTTAAAGGGTCTGTCACAACTTTTGGATTTTCAAGAGCTGTATAAATACCATCATCAAAAAAATGCATGAGACGATTTTTGGCACTGATACGCATATGATAGCCAGAATTAGGAGCCACAAATTGATTGGCTTCCAAATCTTTATGGAAGATCATTTCACCACTGGTAGGATCTTTAATCCATAGATTTTCTGGAATTTCACGGCGTCCCAATATAGAATTAATTTTAGGGCGAACATAATTTGTAATCCAGTTCATCTTTATAACCTTCCTTTAAAATATTATACACCTTTTGCATGATTTGAAAGAATATAGAATTTAAGCAGTCACATTTGCTTTGCCGGCTGACCAAACGAGTCTATTTAATACTTTTATCAGTATACGTATAGCTCTCACTCTACTGTTTTTTAATTTTTCCAATTTTACAACAATCATATGCATGAAGAGTATTTCCTATAACAAACTTCTCAGAAGTTTTAAGAACTGACATGTTTTTATTCTTTGATTTTTGTATTAAAACTCACTCCTTGCGCTCATTAACAAACGCCTTATTTTCTTTTAATGAAAATGAACATCCAGTTAATCATTAATATCAACAATTTTTAAATCAAGAAACCTTATAATATAAGCCACACTCATTCATTAAAGATAATGACTATGATAATGTTATGTTAGCGAAACGCCAACACCAGAGCAATATTTTTTCAGAATGGTCTTTCAAAGTGCACGCTTTTCACATAAAATAGAACGTCAAAAACAAAATATTTTTCTTGTTATGTATTCACGCGTTGCTAGATTTAACAGTCTCAATATTCCCAAAACTCTCTTATGACGGTACCCATGAAGAGTATAATAATCATTTCTCTATGAAGGGTATAAAATACATTATGCTCTCCATTTTTACTGAAATATAAGGTACAAAGCGGCACCATCATACTCTTTTTCAGTTTTCAATGCGACGATAATGTTTGCATTGAGAGGATTCATATAAAGATATTTCACGCCTTTTTGAAAGTACTTTTATCCGCATACCACCTTCATTTATGATACATAAACAAACGATTTCAATTGATCCAATATGAATAGGATTAAAATGAGAAACCCTCATGATATTTAGGTTTTTCACTCATATTGTGGAACAATAAATTATCATTATAAATCAATATATTGCTTTAATAAAAGAGAAAACATAAAATTTTATATTATGCTTTCTTTGGCTGGCAAGTTTTATTAACCTTAAAGTCAAGGAAACTATTTTTGTGTAATGCGTGCCATGGTCTTTTGGGAAAGGATTTTGTGTAAATATGTCATAAAGGCGGCTGCAAAAAGCGGTGTTGCTAAATTAAGAATTGGAATCGAAACAAAAAGCGCTATCAATAATCCTGCACCAAAAACCGTTGTGTAATGAGTATGTAAAAAAGTACGTGCATCTTGCTCTGTTCGAAAACGATAAGCAGCAAACAAGAAATATTCATGACCGAGCAAATAACCATTAATAAGATAAAAAGCAATTAAATTAATACCTGGTATGAAGAATAAAATAAAAGCAATTCCATTACCAAGAAGGCTTAAAATAACAAATTTAAAGGAAATGATAAGAGAACGCTGAAACGGCAAAGCTTGTCCAATAGGCTCATTTGGGTAATCCTCTTTTTCAATGATTTCAGCAGCAGAATCAATGAAAAAACCACCAATCATAGCGGTGATTGGTGCAATCAAAAAAGCTAACAAAAGAGCCAAACCAAGATTAAAAATGATAAGCATGCTAAAACCAATCCATCCCGCCCAACTAGGGAGTCCAGGAAGAAATTGAGCAATCCAGGGCCAAAAGTAAGACACAAAAAATTGGTGCACACATAACCATAAAATGGTGAGAATGAAAAAAGTAACCCCCAATGCTTTCAGTATCATAATACGATATTGCGAGGTCAGAAGACGTTGTAAAGCACGATAAGCAGCAGTAAAAATCATAGATTAATAAACTAAGGAAAGAAGCAAAAAAAACAAGAAATATATTTAAAGTATGTACAGTGTAATTTTTTCTTTCTTTGAATTACAAGATTTTTTTCAAAAACATTATAAAAAACGGATAAGGCTCCTTTATTTAAAATAAAGTTTGAATAAATAGAAATTTTGATTTTTAAAACAAAGAAGAATTTAAAAAGCAGCTGTTGTAGAAGAAGTTTTTATTATTTTTGTACATAGTGTAGATTATTGCGTTTATATGATATATATAAAAAATTAAGGAATAAGAACTTTGGAGAGGAAAGTTATTTACTTCTATTTATTCAGTAGATTTATCTAACTTAGTTTATTTAAGTGCTTAATTGTTTTACACAATTCCTAAAATTCTGTACTTTTCTACTATTTGGCAGCATGCTTTTGCCTCTCGCTTTCAAAAAATATTGAGTTCAATGGAATAGGGGTAACGTAGTAGCTCCGTAGATATTCTAATTTTGGGCAACAGAATGATTAATATGATAGAAGTGGAAAAAATAAGCTTAGGCGATTGACCGTCCGATCCCATGGAAGAGCAGTTTTTTGAGAAGAAGCAAAGAAAGGGAGATGTCACTGATGCTTAAAAATGATGAGATTTTGAATTTTAAAAGCCATAAGTGCAATGAAGTAAGAATTCATTGAAGCACTTTTCATACAAGTGGTGCACTGTATCAAATAATTTTTAGATAATAACACCATTAATTTATGAAGAGAATTGATCATTTTCAACTTGAATAAGAATCCAAAATATAGAAATATTCTTTAATTTCAAAGTCTCTATTCAACATCAAAAAATTATTTACGTGCACATTATAGGCGAGACCAATGTATGGGTACAAAGCTTTCGATAAAAGAATAAAAATGCTTCTCATGAATCGTCACAATGTGAGGATATCATGGATAAAATTCTAGTCTTTGTGGTCTTGGTATGCTGGAGAGAGGAGACAGACATTTAATCTTAAAAACCGATCACTGAGGAAAATAATAAAAGCGTCAGTTTCATAAACTTATAGACAGTGGTACAATGAATTTTGTCTACACTCTTTATGAGCGTCAGTGTGAGGTATGCTTAAAATTGCATTGAGATATTATAATATATTAATTTATACATCATTTTCATAGTGAATAAGAGCTTCAAATAAAGTTGCCATATTTTCTCATGAGCTGTTCTCATCATGAAACAATCAAAATCATTTATTCGTATATCATAAATAGGACCAATATGGGGATAAAAACATTGAAGAGAGAAAATGCTTTTTATAAATTTTATCCAGTGCAAGAGCTTTCTCAAAATTGATGGTAGGCAAAGTGAATGATAGCTTGTTTTTTATAAGCTGGGGAGACAGTAGTACAATAGATCCTACTTTTATGAAGGTTAGGGTGAGATGGGATTTAAAAAAAAACATTTTTCAACGCTTGTCATACCCATTTCGCAACAGCGCTTGTGAATGGTCTATGGGTAAAGCTCTCGTGAATAATATAAAACTTATAGGGCATCACTATACGCTTAATAAAAAGAGTACGTTGGCGCCATCATCCTTAGTGTTGTCCGAGACAAGCTCTTTGTTCTTGAGACGGTCCATTATAAGCGTTTTTAGTCCTTTCTTAAACGTTTTGTATTCATACAGTTATCCTTGTTTACAACGTGTAAGAAAATGATTTTTATTGATTCAACATGAGAGAAATTGGAAATGAGAGAATCTTACGATATCTGGGATTCTAATTTAATATGAACAATGCTAGGTTATCATTATAAATCAAAAATATTATATACTAATTGAGATGGATAGACACCTATTATCATTTCTATTTTATAAGGTGTTTTAATATCAACGCGTTTGAAGAGTTCTTATTTGCAAAGGGGTATATTTTCCTCATGAGGAGTAGATGTTTGGGGGGCAAAAAATGATACAATCACGTTTGCTAATTTTTGCGCTACGTGTTGTTTACTCATATGAGGCCATTGTTCAACTTTTTTTCTACTTACGAGATAAACTTGATTTGTATCAGAACCCATGACACTTGTACCATCTACTTGAAGAGAAATATCATTAGCAAGAATGAAATCAGCTCCTTTTTCAACGCATTTCTTTTGCGCATTAGCAATAATATCGCATGTTTCAGCAGCAAAACCAATGACCAATGAGGGGCGTTTTGGAGCGTGTCCAATCATTGCTAAAATGTCAGGATTTTCAACCATTTGAAGGGATGGTGGTGTTTTATGAGCATCCTTTTTAATTTTGTGTAAAGATTGGGTTTGACTACGCCAGTCACAAACAGCGGCAACAAAGATGGCACCATCAGCAGGCAATGCGGTTTGAACGGCTTTTAACATCTGTTGTGCTGTTTCAACATGAATTGTTTTTACTTCTTGTGGGTCTGCAAGATGAACAGGTCCACAAATAAGTGTTACTTTTGCACCCAAATGTGCAAGAGCGGTTGCAATGGCATGACCTTGTTTACCTGAGGACCGATTAGCAAGATAACGTACTGGATCAATTGGTTCATGGGTAGGGCCAGAGGTAACGATGAAATGGCGGCCAAAGAGAGGTTTTTCATGCACATTCAAAAGATTCTCTATAGCAGCGACAATAGTTAAAGGTTCGCTCATACGTCCATATCCAATCTCGTCACGTTCAGCCATCTTTCCGATTTCTGGTCCGATGATATGAACGCCATCTGCGTGCAATTGTGCAACATTACGAATAGTTGCTGGATGCACCCACATGGCTGGATTCATGGCGGGTGCAATCAAGAGTGGACAGCGTGCTGCTAAAAGGACACAATCAGCCAGATCATCTCCTATGCCATTGGCTATTTTTGCAATGCGGTTGGCTGTAGCAGGAGCTAAAATAATCAGATCAGCATCACGTGCTAATCGGATATGTCCGATATCATGTTCTTCTTCGCGTGAAAATAAATCAGTATATACAGTACCACCGCTTAAAGCTTCAGCGGCTAAAGGCGTAATAAATTTTTGCGCCGCTTTTGTCATCACAACTTTTAAATCTGCTCCACGTTCTTGTAAACGGCGAATCAAATCAAGGGCTTTATAAGATGCAATACTTCCACCAATAATAAGAAGGAGAGATTTTGATTTCAATGATTGCACTTCAACAGCACTGGCATGAGAGGGGAGTGTGGTATGAGTAGGGGGATTGCTTAAAAGGCGGCGGGCTTCTTCTTCCATAGAAATACCATTTTGCGCGGCGCGTATGCGCAAAGCTTCTTTGGTTTCAAGAGACAGGTTACGAATAGTAATACTGGCCATAAAATACCTCCAAGAAATAAAAATGATTTCAATGATTTCATTGTTGATATTTTTAGCATATTAAGGAGATTAGAAAAGATGAAAAAAGTAAAAAGTAAGACAAGCGCAACAAAGTGCAATGATGAAAAGACTATAACGACCATAACGGTTTCTGTGACTTTGTTCCACAGCAAGTTGTTTGAGGGTAGCAGGAGAAAGATTAAAACCTGTTTTTCTCATTTGATTGAAATCTTCTTCTATTCGTTGGAAATTTTGAACCAATTGTGGTGTTTTGCGTGCCAGCGAAAGGAGAGCTTGTGCTCCTTCACTAAAGTCTTTTGCAACGCCTACGGGTCCTAAATTTTTACTAATCCATTCTTTGACAACGGGTTCAGAAGCTTTCCACATATTAAAAGTGGGGTCTAATGTACGGGCAACACCTTCCACGACAACCATTGTTTTTTGCAGCAATAAAAGTTCAGGTCGCGTTTGCATGTCAAATAATTCAGTGACTTCAAATAATAAAGTGAGCAATTTAGCCATGGAAATGCTTTGTGCTGATTGTCCGTGAATTGGTTCGCCAATAGCGCGGTTGGCTTGCGCAAAGCTTTCGATATTATGGTGTGAAGGAACATAGCCGGCCTCAAAATGGGCACGTGCAACTCGATGGTAATCGCGGGTAATAAAGCCGTAAAGAATTTCAGCAAGGAAATGCTTTTCTTTTTTGCCAAGCCTTCCTGTAATGCCTAGATCAACAGCAACAATACATCCTTTTTCATCTACAAATAAATTACCAGGATGCATATCGGCGTGAAAAAAACCATCACGCAGTGTATGACGAAGAAAAGATTGAATAAGCGTAATAGCAAGCGCCTTCAAATCAAAACCTGCTTCTTTGAGTTTGGAAGTTTCGGATATTCTTATACCATCAATCCATTCCATTGTAAGAACATTACGTCCTGTCCGTTCCCAGTCAATACGTGGAACCCGAAAGCCTGTATCATGTTGAATATTTTCAGCCATTTCAGATATAGCTGCTGCTTCTAAGCGTAAATCCATTTCAAGTCGTGTTGTTTGTGCTAAAGTATCCACCACACAAACAGGACGAAGCCTTCGAGAGGCAGGGATATAGCGCTCTTGTAAATGAGCAATGAGATAGAATCCTCTAAGATCTTTAGAAAAACGTGCTCTGATATTGGGACGAATAACTTTTACAGCACATTTTTTCTTATGGCCAGTTTCATCACTATATTCAGCTGGATGAACTTGAGCAATAGACGCGGCGGCAATGGGGGGATAAAAATTTACGAATAAATCATCAATAGAGCGACCAAGAGAACTTTCAATTTGAGCAATAGCGGCAGTGCAAGAAAATGTTTGGACGCGATCTTGTAGCTGTGACAAATCTTCCGCAATATCACGCCCAACAATATCAGGTCTTGTGGCAAGAAATTGACCAAGTTTTATGTAAGAGGGTCCAAGCTTATTAATGGCATATGAAATATTTTCAGATCGTTGTTTCTTTTTTGTTTTGCGTCGTGCTAATGCACTCGCTATACGATGACATAGCGCTGGAAATCCTTGAAGATCATCATGAGGGAGAGCACTTAAAACACCTTCACGTGTTAAAACCCATCCTGCACGCATCAATTGAAAGTAAGGGGAAATTTGCACCATTTTTAAATTTTCCAACCTGAATGCAGCGCTGCAATCGCACCGGTGAGATTGCGGTACGATACCCGCGAAAACCCCGCATGCTTGATCATATGGGCAAAATCATCTTGCTTAGGAAATTTGCGGATAGATTCAACCAAATAACGATAAGCATCGCCATCATTTGCGATAAATTGACCCAGCTTAGGGATAGCATGGAAAGACCAAAGATCATAAATTTTATCCAACAGAGGCATCTCGACATTTGAAAATTCTAAACATAAGAAACGTCCACCGGGCTTTAAGACACGAAAAGCTTCTCTAAGGGCTTGATCAATATGAGGAACATTGCGAATTCCAAAAGCAATCGTGTAAGCGTCAAAGCTTTGATCTTCAAAAGGTAGATGTTCTGCATTGGCTTCAACAAAATCAATTAGAGGGGCAAGACCATTTTTTTGTGCGCGTTTTTTACCAACGCTGAGCATTGAGCCATTAATATCAAGCACTGTAGCATGGGCTTTTTGGCGTGAAGCATTAAGAATACGAAAAGCAATATCACCTGTACCGCCAGCGACATCAAGAACTTTCCAATGAGAAAGTGCTGGTGTGGAAAGCCATGCAATCATGGAGTTTTTCCACACACGATGTAGTCCCAATGATAGGATATCATTCATCTTGTCATAATTTTCAGCGACAGAATGAAACACACCATCCACCATGGATTGTTTTTGTGTTTCATCTACTCTTGTAAAACCAAAAGAGTGCTCCATGCCACCCTTGGTTCCTACACGTTCTGTTTCAATTGCCATGTATATGATCTACCTTATTTTTCTTTTATCGTAAATGAAATAGAGAGGGAATGTTCAACTACGAAAAAACAACGTATAAAACTACGACGTTTACACAGCCAAAAACAGAAGAGTATCTTTAGATATCAAGATTGGCAACGCTTAAGGCATTGTCTTGAATAAAAATACGTCTAGGTTCAACTTCATCACCCATGAGACGAGAAAAGAGTGAATCTGCATCGGTTGCATCATTAATTTTTACTTGTAAAAGAGAACGTGCATTGGGATCAAGCGTTGTTTCCCAAAGTTGTTCAGCATTCATTTCCCCAAGACCTTTATAACGTTGAAGAGTAACACCTTTTTTACCGTTTGTAAAAATGCTCTCTAAAAGGCTCATAGGACCAAAAATACGCTCTGTTTTATCTTTGCGACGTAAAAGAACAGGAGGATGATATATGTCGATAAAATTTTGGGAAATGCGATCAATTTGGCGTGCGTCAGTTGAATTTATAAGTCCCACATCAAGCGTAACAACATCTTTAACACCACGTAAAATACGCTCAAAACATAAGTTTCCATCTGCTGTATATTGTCCACTCCAACCTTGTTCCATATCATCAGCAATCAGATTAAGGCGGTGTGCTACAGTATCTGCTATTTTTTGCGCTTTTTCTTGTGTTGCAAAGACTTCGAGATTAAAAGCACCAACAATTGCTGCTTGCTCAACAATGATGCGGTCATAACGGGTATGAAGACCATTTAAAAGTTGACGTAATATACGAGCATCTTTAGCGAGTTGATATAAATCAGCTCCTGCACGAACTTCTCCCGTTGAAAGCTCAAGCGTTGTTTCTTCTAATCCAGTATCGATCAAGAATTCTTCAAACGCTGCTTCATTTTTAATATATTGGGAAGATTTTCCACGCGACACTTTATAAAGAGGAGGCTGAGCAATATAAAGATGTCCACGTTCAATCAACTCGGGCATTTGTCTAAAAAAGAAAGTGAGCAGCAGCGTACGAATATGGGCTCCATCAACGTCCGCATCTGTCATGATAATAATCTTATGATAACGTAATTTATCGGGTGAAAATTCATCCTTACCGATAGACGTTCCAAGAGCTGTAATAAGTGTTCCAATCATATCAGATGAGAGCATGCGGTCGAAACGTGCTCGTTCAACATTGAGGATTTTACCACGAAGGGGTAAAATTGCTTGATTTTGACGTGAGCGCCCACTTTTTGCTGAACCGCCAGCCGAATCCCCCTCGACAATAAAGATTTCTGATTTTGCAGGATCTCGTTCTTGGCAATCGGCAAGCTTTCCTGGTAGAGAAGTGATATCAAGCGCTCCTTTTCGCCTTGTGAGTTCACGTGCTTTGCGTGCTGCTTCACGTGCTGTTGCAGCTTCTACCACTTTACTAATGAGAAGCTTTGCTTCATTAGGATGTTCTTCCAGCCATATCGAAAGCTCTTCATTGACCAAACTTTCAACAATAGGGCGCACTTCAGAAGAGACTAACTTATCCTTTGTTTGTGAAGAAAATTTTGGATCAGGAACTTTGACAGAAAGAATAGCTGTTAATCCTTCACGGCAGTCATCACCGGTTAAGTTCACTTTTTCTTTTTTAGCAATACCTGAAGATTCAGCATAGCCATTAATTTGGCGTGTAAGGGCACTTCTGAAACCTATCAAATGAGTTCCACCGTCACGCTGAGGGATATTATTGGTAAAACACAAGACCTTCTCATGATAGGAATCATTCCACCATAGGGCAACATCAACGCTCATACCATCCTTTTCACTTGTAATATAAATAGGAGTATCAAGCAGCGCTTTTTTTGATTGATCAATATATTTCACAAACTCTATTAATCCACCTTCATAATGCAATTCAACGGATTTAATATCAGCATGACGCTCGTCAACAAGAAGAATATAAACCCCAGAATTTAGAAAGGCTAATTCCCGTAAACGACGCTCTAAAGTTTCAAAATCAAACTCAACCATAGTAAAGGTTTCAGAGCTTGGTAAAAATCTAATTTCTGTTCCACTTTCTTGATCGCAATCGCCAACAACTTTTAATGGAGCATCAGCTACCCCGTGGGTAAATGATATTTCATGAATTTTACCATTGCGTTTGATTTGCAATTTAAGCCAAACAGAGAGTGCATTCACAACAGAGACGCCAACACCGTGTAATCCACCTGAAACTTTATAAGAGTTTTGATCAAACTTTCCGCCGGCATGAAGCTGTGTCATAATAACTTCAGCTGCAGAAATACCTTCTGTTGGATGGATATCTGTCGGAATTCCACGTCCATTATCACGAACAGAACAAGAACCATCAGCATGGAGTGTGACGTTTACAAGAGTTGCATGACCGGCTAAAGCCTCATCGATAGCATTGTCTACAACTTCATAAACCATATGATGTAACCCCGATCCATCATCAGTGTCACCGATATACATCCCAGGACGTTTGCGTACAGCATCAAGACCTTTGAGAACTTTGATAGAAGCCGCATCATAGTCATGGCTTTGTGCCGGTGAGGTTATTTCATCACTCATAAGTTAGTCCATTCCTGTGTTCAATTTCAATATTTTATCCGCTTTTTTAAAGCTCAATGTTCTGATCAGTTATTTATGGAATAACCACATTAAACATTTACCGTATATCAGATCTAGATTCAATATCTGTCGATATATAATGGAAAGAATGATGAAATGATATGGCACCATTATACATTAAAATACCGTCATTTAGGGTGATAATATAAGACAAGTAAGCACCTCTTTGGTATATTTAAGTATTTTTACAGTGCGTGGTGAATATTCAGGGCAGGGCTTGAAAGCCTTCAGTCTAAGTGAATCACAATGGGAAGACTAAAGAAATTAAAAGCGTAATTTATCGAGAGAAGCCGACTGTTTACAGAACAACGTTGGTACGAATCCTTTTCCTTTAAAATTTGGGGACGAGGTCAATTATGCTTTACGTAAACTTTAAACGTAAATTTTAAAATTATGTGAAGAGTGATATTATTGTTTATTTTTGCATATGCATAATATTTCAAAATTAGTTGTACATCTTTATGTTACACTAACGAGACTTTTACTTTCTTACCTATAAATCAATCTTCAATCTTAATGAAGTTAATATTACGCGTTCTCTAAGTTTTTTAACTTTTTGTATGTTAAATTGAGGTGAGAATATTGTGTATATTTGTTTGTATTATTCCTGTCCATGGAGGTTACATTTCTTATTCAAAATAAAACGCTATTGTGCGGCTTATTCACGCAATTTTTTAAGAAGTATTTTCAATGGTTTCAAAAAAAATATATGAAAACTGTTAAATTTTTTAACAGTTTTAAAAAATAGCAAGAATTTTATTTATTAAACGCCAGATATTTTGGTGAAGTGCGTTAGATAATAATTAAGGAGAGTTGCATTTTAGTTTTGAAAATGGGGGAGAGATTTTGAAAATAAAAAAATCTATATATGTAAAACATCTTCAATTGCGTTTACGGTATCTTTTATTCAATAATCCATACAATATTTTTATTCGTATTTTATTTGTAGCAGGGGGGGTTCTATTTTCCTCTTACGCAGAAGCTGAAAGGCTGCCTTCTTTTTTTGATTCGCATGAATATTTGATACAACCTGATACAACGGATATTGTTCGTTTGCGTTTTGTAACAACTTTTGATTTTCCTCCTTTTAATTTTCTTGATCAAACGGGGCATCTTGCAGGTTATAATATCGATTTATTGCGTGCTATTTGCTCAAAATTAGAATTAGAGAAGTTTTGTGAAGTAGAAGTTGTTCCTTGGAAAGAGCTTGTAGAACATGTTAACAATGGTGGTGCAGAAGTTATTATTGCAGGTTTAAAAGAAACAAATAAAACCCAGCAAGATCTTGTTTTTACAAAGCCATATTTGCGTTTTCCAGCGCGATTTGTTGCTACTCGACGTTTAAATCTCGATGAGCCAATAAGCGATCAATTGGTACATTTAACCAGTGGTGTTTTATCTAAAAGTGTTCACGAAAAGCTCTTTCATCACTATTTTCCTGAAGCCAAAGGACAAGAATTTAAAGGCAGGGCGGAGCTCTATAAAGCGTTACAGGAGCGTAAAATTGATCTTATTTTTGATGATGGATTTGCTTTATCTTTATGGCTAAACGATTCAAAAACCGCGAATTGCTGTCATTTTGTTGGGGGGGCATATATGGCGCCACAGTTATTGGGACAAGGAATGCAGCTTGCTGTTGCAAAAAAGAACGAAAAATTGGTCGATATACTCAATTATGCGCTGAAATCTTTAGAAGAGGATGGTAAACTTACAGAACTTTATTTGCGTTATTTTCCAATAAGTTTTTATTGATGAATAGTTTTTTAGTTAAGGGCTGTTAATCTTTCTGCGCCTAGTCGATAGGAAATAGCTTCTGCGAGATGATAGCGTGAAAGAGTATCTGATCCGTCAAGATCAGCAATTGTGCGTGCAACTTTGAGAATGCGATGATAAGCACGTGCAGAGAGGTGCATTTTTTCACTCACATCTCGTAAGAGTATGGTCGCACTTTTATCAGGAATGGCAATCTGTTCTATAATTTTGGCAGGGCAATCACCATTGGTACGAATATGATCAAACCCCATTGTTGAAAAACGTTTAGCTTGAATGGTACGGCACCGTGCGACGCGTTTGGCAACGTCGCAGCTTTTTTCTGATTGTTCTGGTTGCATAAGGTCCATAGCCGTCAAAGCAGGGACATCAATCCGTAAATCAATTCGGTCAAGCAGAGGACCAGAAATACGGGACTGATAATCGATTTGACAGCGTATCCCTTTAGGGCAAACATGGTCTTTTTCGCCTGCCATACCACAACGGCAAGGATTCATTGCGGCAATAAGTTGGAATCGAGCAGGATAGCTAATATGATGATTAGCGCGGGCGATAACTGACTCCCCACTTTCTAAAGGTTGACGAAGAGAATCAAGAACCTGTGGGGAAAATTCAGGCAATTCATCAAGGAATAACACACCATTATGAGCAAGGGAGACCTCTCCCGGTCGTCCTTTAAGCCCTCCACCAATCATTGCGGCCATGGAAGCAGAATGATGTGGGGAACGAAAGGGGCAATGAAGTGAAATGGTATTATGAACCGTTTCTCCTGTAATAGAAGCAATCAGACAGACATCTAAAAGCTCACGGCTATCAAGAGGTGGCAAAATGGAAGGTAAGCGTTGCGCTAGCATAGATTTTCCAGCACCAGGGGGACCTACAAACAAAAGGTTATGGCGTCCAGCAGCACAAACTTCTAAGGCACGTTTGGCTGTTTTTTGTCCTTTGATTTCGCAAAGATCTGGAAGCTCAGTTTCGATAGTATATTGGCGCGGTTGTGGACGTTTTTGAATTTGGGTTCCTTTGAAATGGTTGACTATAGTGAGCAGAGTCTCTGGGGCAAGAATATTTATTTCTGCATTTGCCCATGCTGCTTCAGGTCCACATTGAAAAGGACAAATCAGTCCTTTATCAAGTGATAAAGCTGTCATGGCGGCTGGTAACACACCATGAACAGCGGTAAGTGAACCATCTAATGATAATTCTCCTAAAATGACATAGTCTTGTGCTACTTCAGGAGGGAGGATTCCCATAGCAAGCATTAAGCCTACGGCAATTGGCAAATCATAATGTGATCCCTCTTTAGGTAAATCAGCTGGTGCAAGATTAATCGTAATTCGTTTAGTAGGCATAGAAAGTCCACAAGCGTGGAGGGCTGCTTGTACACGTTCACGGCTTTCTGCAACTGCCTTATCAGCTAATCCAACAATAGCCATTCCTATTTTACCGGATGAAATCATAACCTGTACATCGACAGGGACTGCTTCTAGACCGCGAAAAGCAACAGTTGTAATACGTGCGATCATTTATTTATTTTCCCCCTTTAGACTTGGTAGAGACAATCATATCTATTTATAAAAATCAAGAAGCATCTCTATAGCTTTTTTTATAGAGAGAACTATATACGTGGGCAGTTTTTTAGCATTCCCATGGAAAGTCATTTGTACAAATTTAACCATGATGATATGGGACGCAATAAAACATTTATAATAAGCTAAATAAATATGTTAAGAAAAAAAGAATGAGGCTGTTCGTGTTATACAACAGTGCAGAATTTTATGAAAATATAAGGGGAGGATAACGTTATGTATCGCAGAGTGTTATTTGATGTGATAAAACGTGTAAAATGTGCAAAGTAATTATATTTACCTTTCTTATTTTTATATTATTTAAAGCGTAGTAGATGCAAAGTGTATTATAAGGTATCTGATTTTATGGTATACCAGACAAGAATTTTGTTAAAATCAGGGACTATGCGCTGTGTATTTATAGGCTTGTGTTTTACTTTTTCTTTTCCACAGCCACTTGCTGCATTTGATTTTTTCGGCATCCCTCTTTTTGGTCAAAAGAAAACAAATTCTTCTTCATATTATGCCAAAAGTACAGAGAAATTTTATAAAGTTGATGTTGTTGCACCGCCAGGTGCACCATTAGAAGGTATAAAAATAGTTAAATCTGTTTCTTCTCTTGTTGCTGATAAAGAGAAAGCATCCGCCAGTTCTTCTGGTTTGCTCGCCAAGGCGCGTTCAGATTATCGAGCAATTCTTTCTGCTCTTTATGCTGATGGACGCTATGGTGGTATTATTAGTATTAAAATTAATGGCTTAGAAGTCGCTGATTTAAGTCCGGTAACTCAACTTCCAGCACGGTCCAATATTGTTATTACAATTAATGCTGGTCCACAATATGTTTTTAGTATTGCAAATATTGATAAAGTAGCTCCGTTTGAAAAACGTAAAGCGCATAAAATGCCCACAATTGAAGAATTGGGCTATAAAGTTGGGGCTATTGCTAAATCTGAAACTATTTTGAAAGCAGAAAAATGGGCGATAGAAGGATGGCGGCAACAAGGTTATGCTAAAGCTAAAATTATGAAGAGTGAGGTCGTGGCTGACCATGCTGCGTTGCGTGTTGAAGGACGGATTGTTGTTGCTCCTGGACAAAAGGCTTATTATGGTCCTTTAAGTGTGCGTAATATAAGTAAGAAACCACGTGTAGATTCAGCTTATATCGCGTGGATGACCGGATTGAAACCAGGGCAGATATACGATTCCGATGCGTTAGCTAAGGGAAATGAACGTCTTGCGCGCCTTGGTGTTTTTCGTGCTATCAATATACGTGAGGCTGATACTATTAATTTAGATGGACGTTTACCGCTTGCACTTGTTGTACAAGAACATAAACCGCGTCGTTTTGGTGTAGGCGGCAGCTATTCAACTTTAGACGGTGCCGGTTTTGAGACTTATTGGATGCATAACAATCTTTTTGGTCATGCAGAGACTCTTAAAATTGAAACAAAAATAACTGGTGTTGGTAGCAATAAAAAGCAATCATATAATTTTAAAAATTTTGATTATCTTTTCGGAGGCACATTTGTAAAGCCCGGTGTACTCACGCCAGATACAGATTTCAGGTCAGAATTAAAAATACAACAAGATGTTTTAGAAAATTATACGACAAAAGCCATCAAAGGAAAATTAGGTATTACGCATATTTTTAATGGTAATCTATCGGGACAGGCTGCTGTAGAAGTTTCAAATGGTTATTCACGTGATGTCTATTTTGGGAGCCGTAATTTTACAACAATCGGTTTCCCTAGCGGCTTGATTTACGATAGTCGTAATAATAAGTTTAATGCAACAAAAGGTTTATATGGTGAAGTTTTCATTGAGCCTTTTTATGAGATGCGTTTTAGCAACTTTGTTGCAAAAGTAACAGCAGAAGGTCGCTCTTATTGGGCGTTGGATGAAGGGGATCGTTTTGTTGTTGCTGCGCGGGCAAAGCTTGGTACAATTCTTGGGAATGATACAGCACAAGTACCCGCAAATACGCTTTTTTTTGCTGGTGGTGGGGGCTCTGTTCGTGGTTATGCTTACCGTAATATTGGTATCAAAACAGAAAATGATGGGGTTGTTGGTGGACGGGCGCTTATTGAGGGGTCAGCAGAATTGCGTGTTTCTTTAAATGATAAAATAGGGTTTGTCAGTTTTCTTGATGGAGGTTTAGTAGGGGAAAAGGCGAAATTTGATTTTTCTCAAAAAATTAAATGGGGAGCCGGTATAGGAGGTCGTTATATGACGGGTCTTGGTCCTTTACGCGTTGATTTAGCCTTTCCTTTAAAGAGAGAGAAGGGTGACCCTCGCATTGGTTTTTATGTGGGTATAGGGCAAGCATTTTAATGAAAAAAGGTGCACGTTTATCAGCTTTCTTCTTTGTATTTTTGTTTTTTGGGGTGGGTTGTTTTGTTTTTGCGCAAAGAGGAGACATTCTTCCCTCTAGCGAAATGAAAACAGATGATCGCTCATGGTTTGTTTCTTTAATTGAACGAAAGCTTTCAGCGCCTAATCGTCAAGTTCGTTTACACAATATGCAAGGGACACTGTCTTCTCAAACATCAATTGATACTATTACTGTCAGTGATAAAAAAGGGGTTTGGCTTAAAATTACCAATGCTAAAATGGATTGGAATCGTCTAGCGTTGCTGAGAGGGCGGATGGATATTAACCAGCTTTCGGCAGAACAGGTTACATTTTTACGCAAACCGCAAGGCAATTCTTCTTTTGTTTCTTCCCTTGAGACAGGTAAGTTCTCTTTACCAAAATTGCCACTTGCTCTTTCTATCAATGCGCTTACAGCTCAACATATAACGTTTGAACAGAATCTTTTTGGTTTTTCTGCTGATATGTCTTTAGAAGGCAATGTCACTTTAGATAGTGGTGATTTTAATGTTGATATAGAGACACATCGTTTAGATGCACCTGGCTCTTTTTCTATTCTAACGAAGATATCTGATAGCAATCGTACAGCCAAAATTGATATTTCTGCTAATGAGCCACAAAATGGCATTTTAACGAATGTTTTCAATATTGAAAAACACCCAGCATTAAATCTCGCCATTAAAGGTGAAGGTACTTTTGATGATTTGGTTGTTAGACTTTCGTTGGAAGCTGATCATTCTTCTGTTTTAGAAGGCAATATTATTTTTGCAAATATTGCAGAAGGACATAGTTTGTCTACGAAACTAGTGGGCAAACTGAACCCTTTAATGCCTTCTCAATATCGTGACATCTTTGAGTCTGATGTAACGTTGAAAGCACAAGCAAGAAGGACAAGAGAAGGTGTGATGCATCTTGATCAGATGGTTATTCAGAACAAAGCAATGAATGTTATAGCCAATGCTGAAATAACCGCCGATGGATTCTTGCGACGGCTTTTTGTTGATGGCAAAATGGCTCTTGATAACGAAAAGGAGTCTGTTCATTTATCTGTATCAGAAGTGCCAAAACCTGCGAATACTCTTGCTTTGAACATTGACTATGGTCGCGAAGGGCAACAATCTTGGAATGGGCGGTTGGTTGTAAGTCATTTAAGCAATAAAAATATTTATATTCGCGATGCAATTTTTGATATGGGAGGAGTAAGCGAAAATCTTGATAATGTAGCTTCTCGTCATGTTGGTGTTCAGGTTAAAGGGACGCTTCAAGGGGTTAAAAAGATTAAGGGAGCGTTAGTAGAAAATTTAAGCCAAGCGGTTCATGTGCATTTAGATACGGATATTGTTTCGAATAAACCAATTTTGATTCATGATCTGAGTGTTACGGCTCAGGGTTTTTCTTCTTGGTTAAAAGGGACAATGGAGAATTTTGTTTTTAAAGGCGATCTCGGTTTAAAAGCTCAAACATTAACTCCTTTGGAAGTGTTCAGTAAACAATCACTTTCTGGTAGTGCAGATATTAAAGCCAAAGGAACGATCAGTTTATTGAGTGGCATTTTTGATCTCCAATTATCAGGAATGGCTGATGATATGAAAATAGGCATGCAGTCTTTTGATCGTTTATTCAAAGGAAATACTAGTCTTTCAGGTGGAGTTGCTCGAAATACAAAGGGCTTCATTTTACGTCATTGGAATTTGAAAAATCAATATACAAACATAAAGGCTAATGGTTATTTTTCAGATGAAAGCGCTAAAATGGACTTATCTGCTCAAATATCTGATTTGTCCAAATTAGACCCAAAGATAAGTGGTGCACTTACAATTCAAAGTACGGCGAGAGGGAGCAATAGCCATATAAAACTAAATACACGTGCTCATGTGGCTGAAGCACTCTTTGTGGGGAAGAAACTTCAAAACACAACGTTTAACATAGAGGCACTTATGGATAATACAGCACCGATTACTTCTTTAACAGGAGTTGTAAAAGGTGAAGGAACTTTTGCTAAGAAACCTTTGCATTTATCGGCCTCTTTTGAAGATTCTCATAAAATTCGAAAACTTGAAAATATCGATATTAGAGGGGGAAATGCAAAAATAACCGGTGGTCTTTCTCAACAACTTGGAGGTTTTTTGAAAGGAGCGCTGCATATTGATGCCGATGATATTTCCGTACTTTCAGCGTTATTTTTGCAGGATGGTAGTGGAAAAGTAAAAGGAGATTTTATTTTTGATGAACAAAATGGCAGACAAAAAACCAATGTGAAGGCGCATGTTAACCATTTGAATTTTTCCAAGAATAAAATAAAAAAATTGACAATAGATGCTGATATATTCGATCCTTTTGGCATGACTCAGTTTGAAGGAGTTCTCAATGCAGAACATATTCAAACACCTTTGGTAATGGTCAATCGTTTAAATGCTCACGCTGATAGGAATAATGGACAAACGGTTTTTACTGTTCAGGCGATGTTGCATGATACTCTCAATGCACGGCTTTCTGGTCGTTTAATGGTTGAGGAACTTCCAGAAAGTATAAAACGAGAAGTGCAAATTGAAACTGTGGGCTTAAAACAACATACTTTTCATGCAACATTGCTGAAGCCATCCATAATTGCTTTTGATAAAGATGGAATGACAATCAATGAATTAGGAATTGCAATAAATGGGGGAAACATCATCTTAGCAGGGAATATTCAAGATACCCTGAATTTACAACTTACAATGAATGCCCTGCCTGCTACTTTAGTCAATTTGTGGAAATCCGATCTTGGAGCAGCAGGGAGTGTAACAGGGCAGGTTATGATTCGTGGTCATTTAAAAAAACCTGATATAAATTACGATATAAAAGGTGAGGGACTGACAACCGTTGCTTTTCAAGATAAAAAAATTATGCCTTTTTCTCTTTCTGCTACGGGAAACACTGTAGATCAAAATCTTACTTTGAATGCAAATTTAACAGGAGAAGGAGTACAAGCACAAGCTCAGGGGCGTGTATCTCTAGAGAAAAATGCGCTTGATCTTCATATTAATTTGCAAAATTTATCTGCACGTTTGGCGAATGGTTTTATTGCAGGACAAGCGCTTGATGGGACAGTGATAGGTAAAGTTGATATTGGTGGAACAATGAAGGATCCATCTGCTCATTTTGAGCTTTCTAGTCAAAATTTAACCGCTATGACGCCTAAAGGACCGATGTCAATCAATATAAATGCTCGTGGTTCTTATAAAAAATCGACATTTCATATTGAAAATATGATAGCTACTGGAGATAAAGGATTAGATCTTTCCATCCATGGGCCTGTATCTCTTAATGGTTCAGAGGCAAAATTAAACGTTAAAGGGATAATGCCTCTTGATTTTGTTAATCTCTTATTAGCTAAGCGTGGTGCACATATAACGGGTACAGCAAGAATTGATACAGCTCTTAATGGGTCATTATCAAAGCCACAATTGATAGGAAATATTTCTGTAGGCGACGGTAGCTTTTTTGATTCACAAACAAATGTAGGATTAAATAATATAACAATTGAAGGCAAATTGAAAGGTGATCATATCCTTATAGAAAAAGCTTCAGCTTCTTCGTTTGAGGGGGGAGGAATTTCTGCTTCAGGTCGTATCTCTAATGGTCTAGAGACAGATTTGATATTTCATCTTGATAATGCCAATTATAATGATGGTTCTATGATTCTGGCAACATTATCAGGTGAGATGACAATGACAGGTCATTTTTTAAATAGTCTTGTTCTTGGTGGTGATATCATCGTTGAAAAAGCTGAAGTTTTTGTTCCTGATCATTTTAAAAGTGCCAAGTTTCTTGATGTTAGAAATAAGAATTTAACTAAATCGATTCAAACAACACTTGAACGTGCTGATGTTAAGAACACGAACAAAAGCAAAAGCCGTATAGTTACACAAGAATCTTCATCTGTCGTGCTATCAAATATGCGTATTACTGCACGCAATCAATTTTTTGTACGCGGAAAAGGCTTAGATGCTGAACTGGGAGGACGCATTAATCTAGCAGGTCCATTGAATGATGTGCATCCAGTTGGTGAATTTAGAATGATTCGTGGACGTTTTGATATCTTGTCGCAACGTCTTAATTTTGATCAAGGACAAGCGAGTTTTAGTGGTAATCTTAATCCTACGGTTTATTTTGTAACCAACAATAACAGTGGTGATATTCGCGTCACTGTAACTGTAAGTGGGACGGTTGATAATCTTGATATCAATTTTTCATCACAACCAAATTTGCCTCAGGATGAGATTTTGGCGCGTTTGATTTTTAAACGCTCTCTTAATGAATTATCACCATTTCAGATTGCTCAACTTGCAGCAGCAGCGGCTGATCTTGCAGGTAGTTCTAATACATCTTTGTTGAATACTTTACGAACTAAAATTGGACTTGATGATCTTGATGTTATCGTTAATGAGAAAGGGAATACAGGCTTACGTATTGGACGCTACATACACAATAATATTTATTTGGGCTTTGAAGCAGGGTCTGATGGAACGACGAAAGGGACAATTAATTTAGATATTTCGCGTCATCTCAAAGCTAAAGGTGCCATAGGAAATGAACAAAATTCTAGTATAGGTCTCTTTTATGAAAGAGATTATTAAAGATTGAATTTTAAAAAAACAATTTCTTCGTTTTTTGTCTCTCATTTCTAAATCTGAGGAAGGAGGCATAGACTAGAAATCCTATAAAAGAAGAAGCTTTTTGTTGAGGCGTGAAGAGATATATCTGAAATATTTGATTTTTGTTATGCTATTCTCTAAAGGGACAAAATCTTCACGAAAGATAGTATGTTATTTTGCTGCTATATATTTATTTTAGAGAAATACCTTACCTTGTTTTCAAGCCCATATCGTGCTGTTGCCTAAAGAATGTAGTGTGTGCAATATATTGATTTATAAAGATAATTTATCGTTATTCAACTTGAATTAGAACTATGCATATCATACGAATTTCTCTCGCGTTGAATCAATCAAAATCATTCGGCTTGCATGCTACAAGCTGGGAATCCTGTGTGGATAAAACTATTAAGAAATGACTAAAAATGCCTCTTATGAATCATCTCGAGAGCTAAGAGCTGTCGCAACATTAGGGGCTGGAAAATAGTGTAAATGGTGCCGGCTTGTTACTCCATAAGTGTAAAGATGGGGAGCTTAATGGATTTATCATTATACAATTCACGGATGTTATCGCGAAATGGGTTTGGGAAAGACTTTGAGAGAGGTCTCTTTAAAACAAGTACGTGAATTTGCAACACAATGGCATTCTGTTTTTACGTGAAGGACATGATTCCATTAAAGACCGTCAAAAACGTGAGGCAAGCAGAGAATTCATAAGATATCGATTTTATTGTCAAACGCATTTAAAGCAATATTTTTTAATAATAAAAATTACCTATTATTTTAGATTTTGTTTATTGTGTCTGGAATAAGATCACTTTTCTTATAACGAATAGCTCCCCAAACAGAATACTCCAAAATATAACATTATTGTGTTGCAAGTTTATGTACTTGTTTTAAAGGAACATTTCTCAGTGTGCGCTTGAGTCTATTTCATAAGATTGCTTGTGAAATGGTATAAAGTATCTCTTATGAATGGTATAAAATCTACACTACCGTTATTAATAAAGGTATAAGTATTTACTAAAGCTATAAGCCGGCATTATCATTCTATTTTCCAGCTTCTCATGTTGCTGACAATCTTTTCACTTGAAAGTGTAGAGGTATTTTTATTGCTTATCTTAAGAGTTTTTATGCATATACCAATATCTCTTATGACGTACAACAAGCGCTTTTGATTGATTCATCATAAATATAAAGAAAATTTGCAATAAGCAAATTACATCTTATCTTTTGTTTAAGATATAAAATAACAAATTATGATTATAAATCAAAGTATTAAAATGTATATTAAAAGATATTTTTGTAAAAATATTTATCAGAGTTATATGTCGTATTTTTCTATTTTAGCGATTAAAAGAAAGAGGAATGTCATTTTGCTTTTCATCTGTTTTTTTGCATATTGAATCATAGCCTTATATAAGCATTAACGTTGTGCATTTGTAAACTCTTCAAGCAGTTAAGGTATTAGAGGAATATCATTTTAGTTTCTAGATGTAGAAAAAACAGCAAAGCTTGCTTTAAAGCAAGCTACAACAGTAAAAAAAGTTTTATAAAATCCTCTCTTATTTTTCAATGTTTTTCTTACACGGAGTGTATCTATAATTTGCAGCACAATTTATAATTGTTAGCTTATTCTATTGTACTATAAAAGACCGACATTTGAGGTGAGGTGATATAAGATATGTAATTTTGACACAGTATTCTGAAAACACGTGGTAAATATTTTAGGGTAAGCCTTGTATAAGTGAATCACATAAGTTGTTATCAAGCGGAATGAACTCAATAAAAATCTAGATTGTTACAGATCAGATTGGGTAGAATCTTTGTCCTTTAAAATGTGTAGAGAAAAAAATTATCAGTGCAGGGATAAACACGGATAAAGGTTGTATTAATCCAGATTCCTCCTCCGTAACAATTTTTTCAAACCTTGATGCTCTCTTTTTCAGGGATTCACAACACTTATGAATGTTTCAACACTTATTTGAGGAAGGGAAGGGGTTTTTGAAGTTTCGTGGTTAAAGTCAATTGCATTCAACAAAATAGCGAGTAAAGGTTTCATTTAAATCCAAGAAGTTTATTTTCAATAAACCATAAATTCTTTGCCAATTCTTGATTGAAGTAATGCTTTTTCTTGATAACAAGTCTTTTTTTATAAATGAAGCATTACCTTCTATCCATTTTTTATTTCAAATCTTATTTAAGGATCTAGAAATTAGGGGGTATGTTTTTTGAACTGGATATTATGAAGTTTTTTATAAAACCCATGTTCTTTTGCGAGCAATTCTTTTTGAGTACCTTGTTCAATTAGTTGTCCATTTTGTATGACCACAATTTTATGAGCACGGGCAATTGTTGAAAGGCGATGAGCAATGATAATCGTTGTGCGTCCTTTGGTAAGGTGATGAATAGCTTCATTAATTTGCGCTTCGGTGTGTGAATCGAGCGCACTCGTTGCTTCATCAAGAATCAGAATTTCACTATCGTGAATCATTGCTCTAGCGATAGAAAGTCGTTGTTTTTGCCCCCCTGAAAGATTACAGCCATTATCACCTATCTGTGTATCATAACCATTTGGCAAACGCATAATAAAGTCATGAGCATTTGCTGCTTTTGCTGCTTCGATAATTTCGTCATCACTAGCCCCTTCTTTTCCAAGTCCGATATTATATTTAACAGTTCCTTGAAAGAGAAAAGTATCCTGTCCTACATAGGCCATCAGGTTTCTCAGAGAGCGAAATGTTGTGTAGCGGATGTCTTGATCATTAATTAATATGCGTCCTTTTGTGGGATCATAGAGTCGCATAATAAGGTTAATAAAGGTAGACTTTCCCGAACCTGATGGTCCCACCAATGCTGTCATTTTTCCAGCTTCTATTTCTAGGTTTATGTCTTTCAATACCATTTTGTTCTCAGTGTATGCAAAAGAAACGTGTTCGAAGCGAATAGCTCCTTGCGTTTTATTCAGATCTTTAGCTTCTTTATGTTCTATAACTGTAAGAGGATGGTCGAGTATTTCAAACATCGTACGGATATTGACCAATCCAGATTCAATTTTAACACGTACATTTGCTAGTCTTTTTGCGGGTTCATAAGCTAAAAGTAAAGCAACAATAAAGGACATAAATTCACCTTGAACACCTGCGCGTTGGGTTGCAAGGTAACCGGAAAAACAGATAATACCAGCAATGGCAACACCTGTGAGCGTTTCCATAATCGGATTGGTAATAGCTTCGAGTGTTGCAATATTATTTGTTTGTTTTTCAACATCACAAATGGCTTTGTCCATTCTTTTCTTCATGACTTCTTCTAGTGAAAAAGCCTTAATGACTCGAATACCAACAGCAGTTTCCTGTACGATTTTTATAATTTCACCAAGTGAAAGGAGCTCTTTTTCCATAAGGCGGCGAACGCGTTTTAAAGCCATGCGAACGCCTAAAAAAGCTAGTGGTCCTACGATTAAAGTAATGGCAACTAATATAAAGTTTTGAATAAACATGACAAGCAACAAACCACTAACGGAAAGCAAATCACGTACAAAAGTTGTGATAATAGTATCAATGATATTACGTACAGCTGTAGCATTGTGGGTTACGCGAACAAGAAGATCAGATGAAGTGTTATTATGATAAAAAGAGACTCCTTGTTCCATAAGTCGGGCAAAAATTTTGCGTTGTTGTTCAGCAATGATACTATTGCCTGCTTTGTTTAGAAAATAAGTTTGGGAAAAAGTTGCAACTCCTTTGAGAATAAAGATAAAAGCAATGATGCTAGAAATCAAAACGATCATAGGAAAATTTTGCGCATCAATAATCTGATTAACAACATCACGCATCATCCATGCACTAGTTGCAGTTGTACCAGAAATGATGATCATTGAGAAAATAGCTGCACTGTACCAACGCGCATGTTTATGAAAATTTTCTCGCAAAAGACGGATAATAAGATGTTTATCAAAAGAGGAAATTTGTTTTTTGTCCATAAAGTGCTTCTATATTTTCTTGTTGTTTTATGCAAGATTGAAGCACTCTTAGATTAAAAAAATCCATAAATCTTTTGTACAAAAATAGCCTTTTCTTTCAAGGTTCATCCATCAATTTCACGACGGTGAGAGTGAAGAATATAGTGCAAGGTTTCTGTGAAAAGTATAACGAAAATTTGTTGTTTATTACTATCTTTAGTTAAATAAAAAGTACGGGCGAGTCTCATCATTATTATTTACTAATTTCCATATTGTAATAGCCTTTGGCACTTCAAATGGTTCACAAAAGGCATTTCTGCTTTTTTTAATAATTTTATGTATGCATTATCTCTGTTTGTGATGTGCAAGCAGAATTATTTTGTCGGATTCATATAGAAAGAACTTGAAATAATAAGACCTTACGATGTTTGAGCTTTTTCATTTAATATGCAAAATAACGAATTCTTTTTATAAATCAATCAAGCACTGTTAAACTGTTAAAAGGATTTATACACATTTATAAAACCTTAAAAGCACCACAAAAACTCTATGTGGTGCTTCTAAATAACACTATACACATCATTTTGATGAGTTGCATGCGAATATTATTCCAATGCAAAACTATTTAGGTGCTATCACCATCATCATTTGTCTGCCTTCAAGCTTTGGCTCCAATTCGATTTTGGCAATTTCACTTGTATCTTCTTTCACACGCTGAAGAAGCTTTAATCCAAGATCTTGGTGAGCCATCTCACGACCACGAAAACGCAAAGTAATCTTTACTTTATCACCATGATCAATAAAGCGATGAACAGCCTTGAGTTTGACTCCATAATCATGGACATCAACATTTGGGCGCATCTTAATCTCTTTGATTTCGATGACTTTTTGCTTTTTACGTGTTTCAGCAGCTTTTTTTTGGGTTTGATATTTTAATTTTCCCAAATCGATGATTTTACATACAGGTGGCTCCGCATTTGGTACAATTTCAACCAAATCAAGTCCCGCATCTGCAGCCATAGCAAGAGCTTCTTGTATCGCAACAACTCCCTGATGTTGTCCCTCATCATTGATAAGCTGAACATGAGGTACCCGAATATCCTGATTTGAACGTGGTCCGTCTTTTTGGGTAGGTGTCATTTTAAACGGTTTACGAATGGTTTATGCTCCTTAAATTTTGATTCAACTACAGTTAATTTAATATACAATTATGCACCTAAAAACAACAATAATTCGTATCTTTTTCATTATTTGATTTATTACTTTTTGGAATGATTTAGATTATAAAAGTTTTTCTCTTAATTTAAAGAAATTGTTTTATGGAGGATAAAGAATCATGGATCAAAATATTCCTTGTCAGTTTTTTTCGTTTGAGAACACCGCACTTGCGGTACGCTATCGCAAGGGGCGCCAATCTCCAGGTTTGGTTTGGCTTCCTGGCTATCAATCCGATATGTTGGGAAGTAAGGCAACGTTAGTTGATCAGTTTGCTCAGAAGAATGATTTGTCTTGTTTACGTTTTGATTATTCTGGACATGGAGAATCTGAAGGTGATTTTTTTCAAGGAACAATTTCGCGTTGGGTTAAGGAAAGTTTAGCGATTTTTGAAACCTATTGTGAGGGTCCACAAATTTTGATTGGTTCCTCTATGGGTGGGTGGATTGCGCTAAGGCTTGCTATGATGCTAGCACAGAAAAATAAGAAGCTTGCTGGCATGATATTGATTGCTCCAGCGCCTGATTTTACACAAACATTGGTGGAACCAAAATTAGGCCCAGAAGAATGGAAGGTTTTGGAAGAAAAAGGCTATATTGAACGACCTGCAGTTGATGATACAGAGCCAATGCCCTTTACAAAAACATTGATTGAAGATGGACGCGAAAATTGTGTTATGAAAGGATGCATTGATGTTGGGTGTCCTGTCCATATTCTACAAGGGATGGAAGATGAAGATATTCCCTATCATCATACATTGACTTTACTTGATCATTTACCTCTCCATGATGTAACATTGACACTTGTTCGTGATGCAGATCATCGCTTTTCTCGTCCACAAGATTTAGATTGCCTTGAAACAGTATTGAGATCTTTTATTAATCAGATTAATGCAAAATAAGGGGTATATTTATTGATGAAGATAAAAATATATGAGCATTTCTAAACAGCATTTTATTTTTTCTGATCGCTCTGTACCTGTACGGGTGCGGGAAAATAAGTATGCGCGCCGTCTTACCTTACGTATCGATGCCAGAAATCAAGAGATTTGTGTAACAACACCACCAGCGATAAATCTCTATGCGGTTGAAAATTTTATTGAAAAACATCGGTCTTGGATTGAGGCACGTCTTGCTCGTGTACAAGTCTCTCCTGAAAATGCTTATCTCAAAGAGGGGGCGACAATACCTTTATTGGGCGTTTCTCATACCATAAAGCATAGAAAGGGACGTGGAGTAACAGAAATTGTTACAGCAGATGCGGAGCAAGGGCCTGAAATTATTGTTTATGGTCAATTAGAATATCTTCCAAGACGCATTGCTGACGTTTTAAAAAAACAAGCGGCGCTTATTATAACGCCTTTGGTGGCACTTTATGCTCATCAGGTAGAACGTAAAGTCAAATCCATTTGTTATAAAGATACGAGAAGTCGTTGGGGCTCTTGTTCAATCGATAAGCGTCTTTCTTTTTCTTGGCGCCTTATTATGGCACCAAAAGAAGTTGTTGAGTATGTTGTTGCCCATGAAGTTGCTCATCTTGTTGAAATGAATCACGGACCAAGATTTTGGGCTCTTTGTGAAGAGCTATGTCCTGATAGTAAAACATATCGAGCTTGGTTGAAAGAAAATGCTCCTAGACTGCATGCAATTAATTTTGATTCATATAAATTAGAGGCGTAAAAAACTTTCAAATGAAGACAACATTTAACGGAACTTTTTGTTGAGTGTTTTGTTGAGTGTGTGCTTGCTCATGCATCATAATGAGGAAGTCATTGAAGCTCTCAGCACGATTGTTCTCCCCTGCTTGGTTTGCTGAGTGTCTTCAATGTTTTTGCTTTATCTTTTTTGTAATTCAGCGTAATAACTCTAAGTTCCGATGACTTATAAAAAAATGGGAAGGGACCTTATGTCTGTTCTTACAGATCCACTTCAGCTATTACAGGCACTTATTCGTTGTCCTTCTGTTACACCTCATGAAGCAGGGGCTTTATCAACTTTGGAACAATTTTTGAAAAAAATGGGATTTCACGTCGATCGCCCTATTTTTACGGATAAAAATACAGATAATGTTGAAAATCTTTATGCAAAAATGGGAAGTGAAGGACCCCATCTTATGTTTGCGGGTCATACGGATGTCGTACCGCCAGGCGCATTGGAAGATTGGACTTATCCACCTTTTGAAGCTGTTATAGATCAGGGGAAATTATATGGGCGGGGTGCTGTTGATATGAAGGGTGGTATCGCTTGTTTTATTGCGGCTCTAGCGCGAGTTCTTGAGAAACAGTCCATTAAAGGAAGGGTAAGCCTTTTAATTACAGGTGATGAAGAAGGACCTGCCGTTAATGGTACGGTAAAACTTCTCAAATGGGCAGAAAAAAAAGGCGAAAAATGGACTGCGGCTCTTGTGGGAGAACCAACAAGTGTAAAGACTGTTGGTGATATTATCAAAATTGGTCGTCGCGGATCGATTTCTGGTATCATTATCGTGAAAGGTCGCCAAGGCCATGTTGCTTTTCCAGAACGGGCTGCCAATCCCTTGCCTTTGGCAAGTAAGCTTATTCAAGCATTGACACAAACCGTTTTAGATAAAGGGACAGAGAATTTTCAACCGAGTAATTTAGAACTAACAACCATCGATACCGGTAACTTAGCAGTCAATGTTATTCCAGCGCAGACAACGGTTCGTTTTAATATACGCTACAATGATCTTTGGACAAAAGAAACACTGATGGAGGAAATTGAAAAGCGCCTTGCTTTGGTGCAAGCAAAAAACAATAGTGATCAATATCCCTCTTATCAGCTTGAATGGATTCCAAGTTTAGGGGATGTTTTTTTGACTAAAAATGATAAACTCATTCAAACTGTATCCAATGCGATTAAATGTGTAACAGGGAGTATACCAGAATGTTCTACTTCTGGTGGTACTTCAGATGCGCGATTTATTAAGGACTATTGCCCAGTGGTTGAGTTTGGCTTACCAGGGCAAACGATGCATATGGTAGATGAGTGTGTATCTCTTGAAGCCGTGGAAACGCTCACTGCTATTTATGAGCGTTTTATTGTTGATTTTTTTGCATAAAGAAAAGGTTGCTGGTTCAAAAATACCTTTGTCTTGTTGTGCCATAAGATATTGCCATTTATGGTGTGGTGATACGAGACTCGTAAAACTTAATATATTAAGTAGTCTTAGAGTAAGTGATGAATATTCTTAAGTTGGGATTCTTGCCTGTAGAGTCTTTAGTTAAGTGAATTACGTAATTGAAAAGCCAAAAGAGACCTGTTTGAAGAAGCAGAACTGTTTAGACCATATTGGATTGAAAATATTTGTTCTTTAAAGTGTAGAAAGGAAGTCACACGCAATCATATATGGAAAACAATGAATATTATATCATCATTGTGTGATGACAGATTGGAGCCATAAAGACACACAAAAACATGCTGCTATTGTAAAAAGTTCGTACAACGTAAATGCATTCATTCATACCACATGTCTTAATATGATTTCTGCATGTTCATAAAATGCTTTCCTTGTTTCAATGAACTTCTTTTAAAATAAAGCCTATAGAAATACGCTTCAAGTTTATTTTATCCATATATTTTGCCATACTCTTTGTTACTCTAAAGAACCTTTATTGTAGAAAAAATCATTATGAGATAGAAAGTAAGCTTATCCAATCAGCTTTAATATTTTTGATGATAAAGATATATAGAAATTCTTCTGTAGCATCACATTGACTTTTTTAGCCAAGGATTGTCCTATATTATTATTTTCAATTAGTTATAAAATAACCTTAAAGGACGTGTATAGATACCCATAAGCATGTACACATACAAGTAAGATGATATGCAACGAATACCATTTTGCTCGCCAACGAAGCAATGCCGATTCATATTTAGTATATTTGTGATTTTATAGCATTGTATGTTTAATAAAATTCGTGATTTTGCTGTTACCTATAAATTAATACCCAGCACACAACGGCATATCTCAAATATTGGTTCACAATTTTCTTTGTTACAACAGTTTTTATATGTCAGGGTGAGATAAAATGTTGCATGTATATCTGTTTTTGTAATCTCTTAAGATACATCACATTGATTTATAAGAATAATTCATTGTTTTGCATGTTGGGTAAGAGCCCTAATATTCGAGGATTCTCTCATTTCAAACCTGTTTATCTTAAATCAAGAGAAATCATTTGCTTGCACATAACAAGCGGGGATGAGTGTGTGAGTAAAAACTATAGAAGAAAGGAATACAAATGTCTCTTATGAACCGTCTCAAGTGCCAAGGGCCGTCGCAACACCCACGAGCTGGCAAAGTTATGTGCTGGTGCTCGGCTTTGCTTCTTCACAAGCAGACATAGAGTCTCATTGAGGGAGGATATAAAAGCATAAAGGTAAAAATAAATGTACCTTTTTACTATCCTTTTTCATGCGATTTTACAGTTTTCAAAAGGATCTAGAGTAAATAATAGAGATTGTTTCATGCTTATGTCTTTGGTTCTTTAATAGTGCCACGATCTCATAAAGAACAAAAATCATCGTGTTATATATTCATGTGCTTGTTTTAAAGAAATATCTCTTAGTTTTTATCATATTCATGCTACAATGGTTCTTATGAATATGTAATATAGAATTTTCCGTGAAGTGTATAAAGTCTATAGTATTGCATCATCTTTGCGCTTATGAAAAAAGCTAGACCACTATACACTTTCCAGCTCAAAATATTGCGATAGCTTTCATTTGAGAGTGTTCATAAAAGGTATTGCCTCTTTTTTATAGTTTTTATCCACATTCCCTATTTTTAAGGTGTAAGCGAATGGTTGTAATTAATTGACTATAAACAGATTTAAAATAAGGGAATCTTACAATATTTTAGTCTCGCTTTTGCTATGAAAAATGATAATTATGATTAAAATAAGTATGTTGTTATAAAAACTTTAGTTTGCGAGTTGGCTGATGATGTGATCAAGAACAATACGTCCTTTGGTTGTTGCTTTTAAGCGTTGGTTATCCACCATTTCTATCAATTCTTGGTGTTGTAAATCGATCAGTTTTTCCATTGGGATACGTTTAGGGCTTAAGGTTTCATAGCGTATAAGTTCTAAGCCTTCGCAAAGGCGTAATCCCATAAGGAGCATTTCATTTGCCTGTTGTTCAGTGGTTAAATGTTCCGTTTCAATACAGCCATGTCCTGTTGTTTCTACCAAATTAAGCCACTGTTCGGGATGTTTTTCATTTATTGTGACATAACGTTCACGGTTTTTAAGGTGTGATAATGATGTTTTTGAACAGAAAGAGGAATGATTCGGTGCGTGCTCAATGAAACGTCCATGTGCTCCTGGACCAAAGCCTGCATATTGGTGATAACGCCAATAAAGAAGATTATGTGCTGATTCGGCACCGGGCATTGCATGGTTTGAGATTTCATAGGCAGGAAGTCCATGCAGTGCGGTTATTTCTTGAGTAAGATGGTACAGATCTGCTGCTAGCTCTGATGGGGGAAGGATAAGTCTTCCTGCATCATGAAGCCGTTTAAAGGCAGTTCCTTCTTCGATTGTCAATTGATAAAGAGAAAGATGGTCTGCTGCTAAATCAATTGCTTGTACAAGTTCAGATTTCCATTCTTCAAGAGTTTGTTCAGGGCGGGCATAAATGAGATCAAAGGATAAACGTGGAAAAATTTGTCGCGCTAAAGTAATGGCACAAAGAGCTTGTTCCACATTATGGAGTCGGCCAAGTTTGCGCAATGCTTTATCATTGAGCGCTTGTATTCCTAGAGATAAGCGATTAACACCTGCCGTACGGTATCCACGAAAGCGCTCTGCTTCCACACTGGATGGATTGGCTTCTAATGTAATTTCAACTTTATCATCGACTACCCATTTTTTTGCAAGTGCTTGCAATAGGGCATCGACAGTTTGCGGCTCCATAAGAGAAGGGGTTCCTCCACCAATAAAAATACTTGTAATATGGCGTGGGCCTATTTTGTGGTATTGCGTTTCTATTTCGCGCTTAAAGGCGGTGACAAAACGTGGTTGATCAACACCATGGATGCGAACATGCGAATTAAAGTCACAATAAGGACATTTAGCTGCACAAAAGGGCCAATGAATGTAAATGCCAAAAGGTTCATTCATGAGAATGCTAAAAGGTTTTCTGCCAAAAGTTTGAAAGCACGTGCGCGATGTGAAAGAGGGGGAATATCATTACATTTCCAGTTGTGTTTTTGCTCTGTTGACATTTCTCCAAAGGTATTTTCATATCCATCGGGTAAAAAAATAGGATCAAAACCAAAGCCTTTGTCTCCCCGTGGAGGCCAAATGAACGTTCCTTCAACGCATCCGCGGAAGTAATCTGCATGAGCATCAGGCCATGCAATGCAAATGACGGATATAAAACGGCATTTCCGTTGGTTTTTTTCTCGTGCTCCGACTTTTTGGAGTTCATTTTCTATTTTTTTCATAGCTTTTGGAAAATTACGTGTACCATCGGCTTGAATTGCCCAATCAGCGGTATAAACGCCTGGCGCACCCTCCAATGCATCTACCTCTAAGCCTGAATCATCAGAGAGGGCAGGAAGTCCTGTCTTTTTTGCTGCTGAAAAAGCTTTAATATAAGCATTTTCTTCAAATGTTTTTCCTGTTTCTTTTGGTTCTAGCAAGCCCAGTTCTTTTGCCGATTGTATTATTAAACCGAAAGGCGTAATTAAAGTAGTGATTTCATGCAATTTTCCGGTGTTATGTGTAGCAATGACAAGTTTTTTATCTGCTATGCTTCTCATATAGATTTCTCCAAAAATGAAAGGGGAATTATTTTTGTGCTAAAAACCGGCTTAAATGCTCATACACACACATTCTGCTTGATTTTACATGATATGATTATTTTACACGTTTAATGATATTTTGTTCCAATAAAAATTTTTATCTTGTACGAAGATAATCTTGCAAAGATAAGAAAGACATGTCTTTTTTATGATAGCATTTTTATGGTAAATTTCCAATTTTCTGCTTGCTCTAAAGGGTAAAATTTTCTACTTACAGCGGTTTTTAATCAATCTAGATTCTTTTGACAAGTCCCTACAGCAGACCACTTTACAGATCAACTCTTATCTTAAATATTTCTCACACACTCTAACAAAAAATATTTCCTGCGTAATTTATCAAGCATCACTCTGAAAGGTAGCATTTTACAGCTCAATAGGATAATATGTTTTTATACTACTTTAGACTATTTGACCAAACCTTGGCAAAACTTATATAAGAGATGAGGATTTTAAAAATAGTGAAACAATTGTGATGAAACACAAAACTATTGATAATGAACTAAAATATCTTGATGAGCGTTCGCGTGATATTTTTCGCCATATTGTTGAAGCTTATCTTAATGATGGGGAACCTGTAGGGTCACGTAATCTTTCGCGGCTTTTGCAACAGACATTATCACCTGCAACGATTCGTAACGTGATGAGTGATCTTGAACATCTCGGTTTGATTTATGCACCACATGTTTCTGCGGGTCGAATGCCAACACAATCAGGTTTACGCTTTTTTGTTGATGCATTTATGGAAGCGGGTGATTTGCCAAACGAAGAGCGAGAAAATATTGAAATGCAAGTCAAAGAGGCTGGTCATGCACAATCGGTTGAACATTTTCTTGTTCAAGCAAGCCGAGTTCTTTCAGATCTATCACGTGGGGCAGGGCTTGTTTTAGCAACGAAACAAGAAGGAACATTGAAACATATTGAATTTGTGCGCCTTGATAGGGAGAACGCTCTTGCCGTTTTGGTGACTCAACAAGGTGAAGTTGAAAATCGTATTGTTCATTTACCAGAAGGGGTTACTCATGCACAATTGACGGAAGCAACGAATTTTCTCAATGCCCATATCCAAGGGCGCACACTAAGTGAAGCTAAAGGGGAAATTGCCCGCTTATGTGCAGAAACACGGGCTGCACTTGATGATTTATCGCATCATCTTGTTGAAACGGGATTAGCTCTTTGGGGAGGAGAAGATGCTGATCATAAAATACACCTCATTGTTCGCGGGCGTAGCAATTTGCTTGAAGATGTAAAAGCAGAAGAAGATTTAGAACGGTTGCGCCATTTGTTTGATGATCTTGAAACGCGTGAGAGTATGGCACAGCTTCTCGATTTAACGGATGAAGGTTCTGGGGTTAGAATTTTTATTGGTTCAGAAAATAAGTTATTTTCACTTTCTGGTTCTTCTTTAGTTGTAGCACCTTATCGTGATTCACAACAAAGAGTCATTGGTGCTTTAGGTGTTATTGGTCCTACACGGCTTAATTATGCAAGGATCGTGCCCATGGTTGATTATACAGCTCAACTTGTGTCACAGTTATTGCGTTAAAACGGTGCAAGTAAGTATTTGTACTATAAAAGCTCATTGTATTATATACATCGATACCCCTTGATTTTTGTCTGTAGAATTTCGATATCGAGAATAACGAATCTTATGAAGGAATAAAATTTTTATGTCTGATGAAAAAAACAAATTTACTGACGCTTCATTTGAAAATTGTGATTTAAAAAATCCAGCTGATCGTAATACACTTAAACAGGCAGCCGATGAATTTTTAAAAACACATAAAACAGAGGAACACGAAGTCGTTGAAACAGAAAGCAATGAGGTTAGTGATCTTTTAGCGTCTTTGCAGGATGAAAATAAAGAATTGAAAGATCAACTTTTACGTCTTGTTGCAGATATGGAAAATCTTCGACGCCGTACTATGCGAGATGTGGCGGATGCAAAGGCTTATTCCATTGCTAATTTTGCAAGGGATATGTTATCGGTTTCTGACAATCTCAATCGTGCTTTGGAAGCGATTCCAGAAGGTGCACGGGAGAGTGATGCTGGTTTGAAATCATTAGCAGAAGGCGTTGAAATGACTGAACGTGCCATGATGGCAGCATTAGAACGTCATGGGGTGCAAAAAATTCATCCAGAGGGGCAAAAATTTGATCCTCACTTTCATCAAGCGATGTTTGAAATTCCCAATGCTGATGTTCCAGATAATACTGTTCAACAAGTGGTTCAGGCAGGTTATATTATCGGGGAAAGGGTGCTACGTCCAGCTATAGTGGGTGTAGCTAAAGGAGGAGCAAAAGAAGCTTCTGTTGAAGCTGATTCGGCTTAAAACACATCAATAATAAATCTCCAACATAAAATGCAGTATTCCCTGCAATTACATATATGTGAAGTCTTTTTTTAAAGGGTGTTTATAACACCCTTTTATCTTTGAAGCGCCCAACTTCCTTTTACAATATAGGGAGTCTTATTTAAGGGAGAGGCCGATAACAATAAAACAAAATGATCAACCTCAAAAGGAGGGAGCGAAAAATCATCTCGAGAAGATAGATAAGAAGAAAGATCTTTAAGATTAATATCAAATATTCGTGCAAGAGTGATATGCGGAATAAATAGTCTTTCATCAGGCTTTAACTCTAATTTATTCCGGATATATTGCATCTTTTCATGTAAAAGAGTAAGCTTTTCACAAGGTTCAATGCAAACCACAAGAGAATGGGGAGCATTTTCTGAACTAAAAACTTCAAAACCCTTTATCTGTAGCGTAAAAGAAGGAAGTTCTATAGTGTTAAAGGTATGCATAATTTCATCTTCTAGGGAGCTTTCAACTTCGCCAAAAAAAGATAAGGTTACATGAAAATTTTGCGGATTGATCCATTGCGCTTTTGGTAAGCCATTTTGCAATGATATGAGGGCTTTTGTTGTTTGTTGAGGAATCTGAAGAGCACTAAATAGACGATCCATGATATTATCTCCTTATAATGAAAGATGTTATCCCAAGCGCAATATAGATAATAAGGGCGGGGCACGTACCACAGAAAACAAGGCAATAGTATAGAAAAAGAATGTCTAAAGAATTCTTACTATAATTATGAGCTTACAAAGCTTATTCGTTTTAAGAAAATGGTTATGACATTGATAAGAATTGCATTTTCATGATCTGTATCACAATGATGTGCAATGGAAGATTACTTGTGTATTATAAAAGCTACAAAGTGAGCAGAAAATAAGAAAGTTGATAGATTTTTGATGTGCGAAATTATTTTGACATTTATCTTTAGCCTAAAATAAAGCATATTCTAATACAAAGGTGAAGAGTTCTCTTTTCTGTAAAGGTCTAATTATATGATTAAGTTGGGGAATAGCCATAATACGCAAAACTATTCAAATGGGCCAAATAATGTTAGGAAAAGGAAAAAATTATTGCATAACAAAATAACTATAAGCTTTTACATTTATGATAATTATACCAATCTATAATGGATATGAATATTGGTATAAAAGCGGGAAGAGAAATTAAAATTCAAAATAATGATGGAAAGTTCCTATTTTCTAAGAATTATCATCCTTGTTTATGATGAAAAAGCACTAGTTTTCCTCTCCAAAGTTGTTATTGATGAGCTTTTCAAGAGCATTAAGAGCATCTGTTGCTTCTGGTCCTGAAACACGAATGGTAAGGTTGCAACCGGATGAAGCCGCTAGCATCATAAGTCCCATAATTGATGATCCGCCAACAATTTTTCCGTCCTTTTCAACTTCAACAGTAACATTAAAATTGTCAACAGTTTGTACAAATTTTGCAGAGGCACGTGCATGCAACCCACGTTTATTACAGATATTGAAATGACGACTTATACATGGGAGGGTATCTTTGGAAAACATTGGTATTTTATTATCCGCTATAAAATTATACTTGGTACATTAATATATTTACGCCCTGCTTCTTGTGCTATTCTTAACGCGTCTGATAATGAAATATCAGGACATTTGCGAATAGAAATCAGTTTAATAAGCATGGGCAAATTAACACCCGCAATCATTTCAACGCGTCCTTTTTCAATAGCAGGAATAGCTATATTTGATGGTGTTCCACCGAACACATCTGTTAATATGATGACGCCATGATCCGTATCTGTATCGGTTACTGCGGCTATAATATCACCTCGGCGCTGATCTATATCGTCATCGGGATAAACGCATATTGTTGCGAACTTTTCTTGTACTCCAACAACATGTTCCACGGCATGTAAAAATTCGACAGCCAGCTCACCGTGCGTTACAAGCACGAGTCCAATCATTTACGCAAACTCCTGTTAACTAATAAGACCCGACCATAGTTGGTGGGAAAGACATTGTACAAGGCTTTATCTTGCTGCCAAGAAAAATTTGCAAAAAAAAGGCAAAAATTGTGATTTTTTTATCTTTAGAAAAAAATTAGACAGATTTTTGCCATATTCTTCTAAACAAAAATGCTTCAATAGCTTGACAAATGGCTGTACAATCGGCTTCACGAAGAGAGGGAAGTTTTAAAAGAGGAATGTGCAAATTTTCAAATTGAAAAGTTTTATTTGTGGAAAAACGTTCATACTTCGGACCGAGAAAAATAACACAATCGATAGTTGTGTGCTTTTCAAATTCTATCATATAAAGACCAACGCCACGAATCTCGATGCCGCCCTCTAAATTATCAGGAGTGTATCCGTGAAGCTTTCCATTTTCCGCACGCAACATTGTATAATCATCACTGATAAGCTTCGCTTCACGTTTTGACCACTCAGCGCGGTCAAGCAAAGAGAGGGTGATGGTTGATTTTCCTGATCCAGATGGACCTATAATTAACAGCCCCTTGCCGCCTAGTTGCAGGCAATTTGCGTGGAGTATTTCACATTTTGTTTTCATGTCTTTTACTTTGGATAAAAGATTTATTTAGCAAGCGGAAGCATAATAGTAAAACGTGCACCAGTTTTACACTTCCCAAGTGTAGGATCAATAATATTTTCGGCTGTAATTGTCCCATTATGAGCTTCGATGATTTGCCGACTAATAGAAAGGCCAAGTCCAGAGTTTTGTCCAAAAGCATCTTCATTTGGTCGATCTGTGTAAAAACGTTCAAAAATGCGTTCAATATTTTCTGAACGAATACCTGGGCCATTATCTTCAATGGTTAAAATAAGGGTTGAAGCATGACTTTTCATAGTAATGCAAATTTTGCCACGATTCCGAGGAATAAAAGAACGCGCATTTTCAAGAAGATTTGAAATCACTTGTCCTAAACGGAGTTCGTGTCCCAATACAAGATAGGCTTTTCCATGAGGACGTGGGACAATATTAAGGCTTATATCAATAGTTTGCGTATTACGATACACTTCCTGAACAGCATGAACAAGACTTTCCAAAAGCGGTGTCATATCAACGATCTCTGCAGTTTCTCGTGCAAGCTCTGCATCGAGCCGCGATGCATCAGAAATATCTGTAATCAACCGATCAAGGCGGCGCACATCATGTTGAATAATTTCAAGCAATTTCTCTTGTGCTTCTTCATTTTTAGCCAGAGGGAGCGTTTCAACAGCACTGCGTAGGGAGGTGAGAGGATTTTTTAATTCGTGGCTTACATCAGCAGCAAAACGTTCAATGGCTTCAATACGCATATAAAGGGCATTGGTCATATCACGAATAGAAGTTGAAAGGTGACCAATTTCATCTTCACGCATTGAAAAATCAGGAATTTCCACACGCTGATTATTGCCATTACGCACTCGATTAGCCGAGGCAGATAATTTACTTAATGGATGGGCAATCGTATGGGCCAAAAAGAGAGAAAGAACCAAAAGTACGCTACCTACAACGGCAAAAACTTTAAAGATAACCAGTCTTTCGCCTTTTACAATGTTATCAATATCGGAACCAGTGGTTGAAAGAAGAAGAGCACCAACCACTGCGCGATAGCGTTGAACAGGAACGGCAACAGAAACAATTAATTGCCCTTGTCTGTTGCGTCTTTTAGCCGTAGCAAGAGATCCGTTTAATGCGCGGTACACTTCTGGATAAGCAATACCACTGGTTTTTGTTTGTTCTCTGTCAAGAGCAATACCTTTGCCATAAAATACGCTTGAATACCATGAAGTAAGGCGATCCCACATGTTTTGTTCTGTTTTAAGTGGGGGTAAATCATAACTAAAAACTTCTCCACTAGAATAAAGAACGCGCGAATCAAGAAGGAGAGTAGCATCACGATCATAGATACGTGCTCTTGTCGTTTTAGGTGTAATAAGACGCCGTAAAAGAGGGGCAACTTGCTCAGGGTTAATAGGAAAATCCCAAGAATCGGTTGATTGAGGAGCGGGTGTAACGCTTTCACCAGTCTGTAACTCTAAGAGTTTTTGAGGGTCAATGAGGATAGAATTTGTATCTACTGTTGCAGAAGCAGCAATAGCCCCAGCAATAATTTTTCCTTGGGTACATAAACTTTTGATTTTTGCTTCAATTAAACCATCGCGAAATTGGTTAAGGTATAAAATGCCTGTAACTAAAACGGCAAGGGCAGCAATGTTTAATATAACAATGCGACGTGTGAGGCTGGAAAAAAGCAATTGTCTAAAGAGACGTTGTGTTCGAAGATGCAAACCAGCGAACATAAGAAATGGCGTTGAGGAGGTACCATTAACGGTTGTTTTTTGTAAAGTTTCCAGTTGAGAATTGTCTGTCATCGATTTGATTGCCATTCAAATTTTTGCGACAAAGTAGTTTTATACCTCGTGGAAACGATAACCTACACCATAAAGTGTTTCAATCATTGCAAAATCATCATCCACTTGTTTAAACTTTTTACGCAGACGTTTAATGTGACTATCAATGGTGCGATCATCTACGTATACTTGATCACTATAAGCAGCATCCATTAAAGCATCACGACTTTTTACAACTCCTGGTCTTTGTGCTAAGGTTTGCAGAATCAAAAATTCCGTAACGGTTAAAATAACAGGTTTATCTTTCCATGTACAGGTGTGGCGTTCTTGATCCATCACAAGATCTCCACGTTTGAGAGAAGAGGTGGAAGAAGTTCCTGTAGAAAGCGGTTGGTTACGTGCATTAGAACGGCGTAAAATAGCTTTCACTCGTTCAATAAGAAGACGTTGGGAGAAAGGTTTAGTAATAAAATCATCAGCTCCCATTTTGAGACCAAATAATTCATCAATTTCATCATCTTTAGAGGTAAGAAAAATAACTGGAAGATCAGATTTTTGACGCAAACGGCGCAAAAGTTCCATCCCATCCATTCGGGGCATTTTAATATCAAAAATAGCTAAGTGTGGAGGGTGAAGTGTGAGACCCTTGAGTGCAGATGCTCCATCTGTATAGCTTTCAACCCGATATCCTTCTGTCTCAAGCGCAAAAGATAAAGATGTCAAAATATTGCGATCATCATCAACAAGTACAATCGTTTGCGTGATTGTTGGTGTATCTTTCATGGTTTCTTAGACCTTTCTATTGCTGTGGTAGCAAATTACCCACACTTATTTATATGGGAGTTCATATTTTTTTTGCAAAACAAATATGATACAAATTGTAGCAAAGTAAAAAACCTTTTGTCATTACTGTAAAATCTTGTTTTGCTTTCATAATTTATAATGTTTCTACGTCTATTAAGATCCCTTCATTTGAGAGAAAATTTTCATAAAGGCTTTTTTTATCAAGGTTTATTACAAAGTTTATTATTGTATTTGTCTCATAATTGAACAGATGTAGTTTTGATTATTGAAGTTTAGAAAATCTGCCTATGTGTTTTAAGAGCAAAGAAAAGAATGTGGCAATATATGCACAAAAATTTGTTTCTGCTACACGAAATGAGGTCGTAATGGGATTTTTTAATTTTATTAAAACTGTAGGGGAAAAGTTAGGTATTGGGGATCATGAACCAAAAGAAAAGGATTTTAAGAGAGCATTTGATCATTTTCAACTCGGTACAGAAAAAGTCAATATTCAAGTTGAAGACGGTAAAGCTATTTTAAGCGGTGAAGTTCCAGATAGGGAAACACTTGAAAAAGCACTGCTGGTTGTTGGCAATTCACAAGGTATCTCTTCTGTAGATGTTGATCAATTAAAGGTTATAGATACAACGCCTAGAAAAACTTCTCGCTTTTATGAGGTTAAATCTGGTGATAATCTTTGGAAAATTGCTGAAGAGGTTTATGGAAAAGGGCAAGGTAATAAAAACACATTTATTTTTGAAGCCAATAAGCCAATGCTAAAATCTCCCGATAAAATTTATCCTGGTCAAGTTTTACGTATTCCTGAAATTGACCATAGTTAATTCATCAAAGGGGATAATTTTTTACTGATGGCATTAAACAAAAAATAAAGAAGCGTAAAAAATTTCACACTTCTTCATTTTATAAAGTGTGTATTTATAATAAAAGGAGCTTAGTGAACAGGAGAGGATTTAGAAGGTGATGGTACTTTCATAGCGTTTACAGAGAAATCAACATCAATGGTTCCTGCTTTCTCAAATGTTAATTTTGCGCTAATTTTATCACCTAACTTAAATGGTTGTGAAAGCCCCATGAACATAATATGATCACCGCCAGGCTTAAGCGTGATTTCGCCATTTCCCGGAATTTCAATGCCATTGTGCATTTTTTCCATTTTCATAATATCGTTAACGACAGCCATAGAGTGTATCTCTGTTGTTTTTACTCCGTTTGTGGAAATAGAAACCAAACGGTCTGGGGTATTACTGTGATTAATAATGTAGAGATAACCGCTACCAACTCTTATACCTCTAGGTGTTTCGCGTGTCCAAGGATTGAGAATTTCTATGTCGCCAAGTTTATATTGCTGAGCACCTGCTGGCAGGATTATACCAGCAAAGAGAAGAGTACACACGATATTTATGATAACCTTTTTATATGGATATTGTGTATGTATTATATTCTTAAAGATGAGATTTGTTATTTTCTTAATAATAGATGTCATCATTGATTTACCCTCCTTCATAAGATTCACACTTTGAATATTTTTTATTTTAGCAGAGCTTTTATTTAAAATAAAAGAAAGAAATACTAAAATGAAATTGATTTGAATATAAAAATCATAGAATTCTTGAAATTTAAAAGAAGACAGTAAGATTTACAATGACAACACACCTCTTAACGCTTCCGTGTTCATCTCATAAATAGTATTTGCAAATGGTATAAAATCTATGATGCACTACTATTTTACTTAATGAAGATATAATACAGAACAATCATTAACCACTTTACCAATTTTTAATATTATGACAGCTTTTGGCATTTTAAAGCGTTTATACAGAGGTATTTTTATATATTTTCAAAGTTCAAAATTATACAGTTAAGAAAAAACGCTTTAGGTGAATTTAAAGCACAGATTTCAAATAGCCGCAAACACTGAGACCGTTAGAGGGAGAATTTTTGAAAGGAGATTGATAGATAATACCTTTACTGATATGAGCATTAGATATGATGACTATTTTAGTCCAAGAAAAATCTATAATATTTGTGATATAAATTATTCGCCTTTTAAAAAGCTTTTACGTGAGTACGATTTTATCAATGATGAGAAGATCAAGAGCGAGAGTGCAATCATTCTTTTATTTTTTAATTTTTATAGAAAGATATATTTTTTGAGAATTGCAAGAAAAATATATTATGCTCTCAAGTCTCTCATAAATATGGTATTTATGGGTCATTAGAGTGCCTATTTTAAAATAAATTTTTTATTTTGGAGATGTTTCTCTCATTATTCTCTTGTAGCAATAAAAGCCTGTTCTTATATACGAGGCAGCAAGGCTTGTTGCGACTTGCAGTTTATTATTATTTATGTTGCTTGAAGCAATATACGGGCTTTAGGTGTTATGAGGAGCTATCTTAAAAAGATGCTTTATGAAGGTTGAGGTAGCTTGCTGAATGGAGATTATAATATGGCAAAAGTAATTGGTATTGATTTGGGGACAACGAACTCTTGTGTGGCTGTTATGGATGGCAAAAATGCAAAAGTTATTGAAAACTCAGAAGGAGCGCGAACAACACCTTCCGTTGTTGCCTTTACTGATGGGGGGGAGCGGCTTGTTGGGCAACCTGCTAAACGGCAGGCGGTGACAAATCCTGAAGGGACAGTTTTTGCAGTTAAACGTTTGATAGGGCGCCGTTTTGATGACCCTATGGTTGAAAAAGATAAAGCGCTTGTTCCTTATAAAATTGTTAAAGGTGACAATGGTGATGCATGGGTTGAAGAGGCGGGAAAGAAATATTCTCCGTCACAAATTTCAGCTATGATTTTGCAAAAGATGAAGGAAACAGCAGAATCTTATCTTGGTGAAAAAGTTGAACAAGCCGTTATTACGGTTCCTGCTTATTTTAATGATGCGCAACGTCAAGCCACGAAAGATGCAGGTAAAATTGCTGGACTTGAAGTTTTACGGATTATTAATGAGCCAACTGCTGCTGCTTTAGCTTATGGTTTGGACAAAAAGGACGGAAAAACAATTGCTGTTTACGACCTTGGTGGTGGTACATTTGATATTTCAGTCCTTGAAATTGGAGATGGCGTTTTTGAGGTTAAGTCAACCAATGGGGATACATTTTTAGGGGGTGAAGACTTTGACATGCGCTTGGTCGGTTATTTTGCCGATGAATTCAAAAAAGAGCAAGGAATTGATCTGAAAAATGATAAACTGGCTTTACAGCGCTTAAAAGAAGCAGCAGAAAAAGCAAAGATTGAGCTTTCTTCGTCACAGCAAACAGAAGTTAATTTACCATTTATCACGGCAGATCAATCAGGTCCCAAGCACTTAACAATGAAATTGACTCGGGCAAAATTTGAATCTCTCGTTGACGATTTAGTGCAGCGTACCATCGAACCTTGTAAAGCTGCGTTGAAAGATGCTGGATTAAAGGCTGGTGAGATTGACGAAGTTGTTTTAGTGGGTGGTATGACACGTATGCCTAAGATTCAGCAAGTTGTGCAGAACTTCTTTGGTAAGGATCCACACAAAGGCGTTAACCCTGATGAAGTGGTTGCAATGGGCGCTGCCATCCAAGGAGGTGTATTGCAAGGCGATGTCAAAGACGTATTGCTGCTAGATGTAACACCTTTATCTTTGGGTATTGAAACCTTGGGTGGGGTTTTTACACGCCTTATTGAGCGCAATACCACTATCCCGACGAAAAAATCGCAAGTTTTTTCGACAGCTGATGATAACCAGAGTGCTGTAACGATTCGTGTTTTCCAAGGTGAACGGGAAATGGCAAGTGATAATAAGTTATTGGCTCAATTTGATCTTGTTGGTATTCCTCCAGCACCACGTGGTATACCTCAAATTGAAGTTACTTTTGATATCGATGCGAATGGTATTGTTAATGTTTCGGCCAAGGATAAGGGAACAGGGAAAGAGCATCAAATTCGTATTCAGGCATCAGGCGGTTTAAGTGATGCTGATATTGAAAAAATGGTAAAGGATGCAGAAGAGCACGCGGCTGAGGATAAAAAACGCCGTGAAGGTGTTGAAGCTAGAAATCAAGCGGAGGCTCTTATTCATTCAACTGAAAAGTCGCTCAATGAATATGGCGATAAAGTATCAGCTGAAGAAAAGGGACAGATTGAAACAGCAATCTCTGATTTGAAATCTGCGCTTGAAGGCAGTGATACGGAAGAGATAGCAACAAAGATGCAAAAATTAGCAGAAGTCAGTATGAAACTTGGACAGGCTATGTATGAAGCTTCACAAGCAGCGAGCGCGGACACTGAAACAGAAACAAAGAATGATGATGTTGTCGATGCTGATTTTGAAGAAGTTAATGATAAGAAGAAATAGTGTCAGCGTATGTGTTGATTAATTTATAAACCCGGCCTTTGAAATATAAGGCTGGGCTTTATTATTTGAGATAAGTTGCAACTTTGTTGCTAAAAATATAAATTAAAAGCAATATTATCCATAAAGTTGGATGACAGAAAAATTATCAGGAATACATGATGAAGGTTGACTATTATGAAATTCTTGGCGTGACTCGCGAATGTGATGATAAAAAGTTGAAATCTGCTTTTCGTAAGTTGGCAATGCAATATCATCCTGATCGCAACGCGGGGGATAAAGAGGCAGAGCGAAAATTCAAAGAAATTGGCGAAGCCTATGAAGTTCTTAAAGATCCCCAGAAGCGTGCTGCTTATGATCGATTTGGCCATGCAGCCTTTGAAAATAGCGGTGGTCAAGGGGGAGCAAATCCCTTTAGTGGTTTTGCTGCTGGTGGTGGATTTGCGGATATTTTCGAAGACTTTTTTGGTGAGATTATGGGAGGGACCCACCGTAAGCGTGGTGATAGTCGCGAACGTGGTGCAGATTTGAGTTATAATATGGAAGTGACTTTAGAAGAGGCATTTTCAGGAAAAACTGCAGAAATTAATATTCCCAGTTCCGTTACGTGTGATGTTTGTGAAGGATCAGGAGCGAGAAAGGGCTCTAAGCCACAAGTTTGTGGAACATGCCATGGATCTGGACGTGTGCGTGCTGCGCAAGGTTTCTTTTCTATTGAGCGGACATGTCCTACATGTCATGGACGGGGTGAAACTATTACCGATCCGTGCCCCAAATGTCAGGGGACACGGCGTATAGAGAAAAAACGTTCATTGAGCGTAAATGTTCCAGCTGGTATTGAAGATGGAACGCGTATTCGCCTTTCTGGTGAGGGTGATGCTGGTATTCGTGGTGGCCCCAATGGTGATCTTTATATTTTTCTTTCCATTAAACCGCATGAGTTTTTTCAGCGAGAAGGAGCAGATCTTCACTGTCGCGTTCCTATTTCAATGGTAACAGCTGCTTTAGGAGGAGAGTTTGAAGTTTCCGACCTTGATGGTGTTAAAGCACGTGTTAAGATCCCAGAAGGAACACAAAATGGACGTCAATTCCGCCTTAGAGGCAAAGGTATGCCCATGTTGCGCCGTCAGCAAGCAAGGGGTGATCTTTACATCCATATCACGATTGAGACACCGCAGAAATTAACGCAAGAACAACGTGAATTGTTGCGAAAATTTGAAAAGCTCTCAAATCATGAAAATTCACCGCAATCACATGGTTTTTTTTCACGGATGAAAGAATTTTTTGAAAATATTTCTGGTTAAAATATGTGAATGTTCTCAGAATAATTAGAGAGAACTGTGGGAAAGTTATTTTCATTAAGTGTTCTATTGTCTCATTATCTTTGAAAAGCATTTTTTTCTTTAAAAAGAAAAGAGAGAGACAGCTAATTTAGGATAAACTCCTGCTGCTGATAGTTTTTATATTTCATGAGTTTTATGGATAAGTCTTATTTTTGAATGTCTATGACATTTTAAAAAGGGCTTATCCATATAAGAACGCAATTGAGTGATTGATAATAAATATTGCCGGTGTCATGATGGCTGTCTTTATGCATTCAGTATTTTTTGTATTTATTTTTTCACTCAAAATTTCTTTTTAAAGGCTCTATAAATAAAACTATAAAATAGTTAGCAGCTTGCCAAGAAACGCTAAATAAGCTGTTAGGCAACCCATCTTTTCAAATAAAGTATCAACTTCTTATAACCGATTTTATTTCTGGCATTTTCATAGCCTTAAACCACTGCTTTCCTTAAAATACGGGTTATTCTTATTCAAAATAACTTTTACATGCCTTATCTCAGCTTTTAGCAGTAATCATGTCTTTTTAGATTGTGGATTTGGTTTTGTATTTTAATAAAGCGCTTACTTTTGCTGTTATCTGTAAATCAATTCAGATCTCATAGAGCACTATGTTTGAGATAAATGGATAAATATTAAGGCAGTTCAGTATGTTCTTTACTGTTGCAACTTTTTTTATGTCGGAGTGAAACAAGAGTATTGTATATATCTGTTTAAGTAATTTTTGCAACGAGGATATAGCTAAAGTTGAGGAGAATATAAAAGCATAAAAGTAGAAAATTCAAGCTTTGCCACCTCTTTTTCACTTAGCTTTGCGCCTTTCAGAAATATTCAAAGTAGTATTTAATAATGGAATACATAGTCCCTCACGCTTTTGTTTTCGCGATCTTTAATAGAGGTAAATCTCTTACGCCCATACAGAAGATCATTGTGTTACAAATCTATACGCTTATTTTGAAGAAACATTTCCTAATGGATGTACCCCGATTGCATGCGATGGTGCTTGAAAGGGTATAAAACTTCATTGTACACCACTCTTTTTACGCTCATGTATGCGTAAGTTGACACTATCATTCCTCGTTTCAAACATTGCTGCATCTTTTGCTATTGAGAGCATTAATAAGAGGTATTTTAAGCTTTCTATAGTATTTATAATACCAAGTTCATTTGTAACGTACAAGCCAACGGTTTTTATTGATTTGAAATGTGAGAGTTAAAATGACAAAATATTCTTATATTCAGACTTCTTATTTAGGGTTTTACGCTATAAATATATAAAATTATTATTATAAATCAACGTATTATAATTCTTCATAAAGGGATATTTAATTGACATTTTCTCATGTTTAATGATTGAAAAAAGTCAAATTTTAAAAACCAAAGTTATAGTCTCCGGTCGAACTTCGTTTGACAATTTCATTAAAGAAAAATTGAGATAGGTTACTAAAGCGGTTGAGTGGTTTCTTATCTTGGCGATAGGTTAATTTTATTATGATAAGAAAATTTTGCTTTTATCTTATAAAATCAATGGTTGTATATATTTCTATTCATTGTTAAGTATCCATAGGTATAAATTAATGAATTGAATATAGGGCGTCGCTTAAAAAATTTTCAAAATTTTGCTTTTCAATTTTATACATAAGATCATAAAGTAATGACGTTTTTTGACACCTATTTTGTTTAATTTTTTACGGTCAATTTTTAAAGGATATTTTTTGTGTTTCATCTTCGTAAATTAAAAGAAAATTGACGATTTTCAGGGGGATGGATAGAGTAAAGCTTGGTTTTATTGTTTTCACTTTTCCTAAGTTTCATTAAGAGATGGTAAAAAGTGATGAGGAGGCTCTATTGATGGATGATGCTAAAAACGATGATGTAGATGTTTTGGAAAAACAAGCAGCATTTTTATCGTCTGCTTTACCTTATATGCAAAAATATGAAAATGAAACGGTCGTGGTAAAATATGGCGGCCATGCTATGGGTGATCCCGCTTTGGGACGAGCATTTGCGCGTGATATTGCTCTATTAAAGCAATCAGGGATTAATCCTATTGTTGTTCATGGTGGTGGACCTCAAATTGCTAAAATTTTAATGAAAATGGGGATTGAATCACGATTTGAAAACGGTTTACGGGTAACCGATGAACGGATTGTTGAAGTTGTTGAAATGGTTTTAGCGGGATCCATAAACAAAGAAATTGTTGCTCTCATCAACGCTGAGGGTGAATGGGCAATAGGATTATGCGGCAAGGATGGCAATATGGTTTTTGCCGAAAAGGCTTATAAAACTGTCATTGATCCTGATTCTCATATTGAACGTGTTTTAGATTTGGGGTTTGTTGGTGAGCCTATTGAAGTTGATCGCACATTGCTAGATCTCTTAGCGTGTTCTGAAATGATACCAGTTCTTGCTCCTGTGGCTCCAGGACGCGATGGTAAAACTTACAATATTAATGCTGATATTTTTGCTGGAGCTATTGCTGGTGCATTAGAGGCTAAACGCCTTTTATTTCTCACTGATGTTCCTGGTGTTTTGGATAAACAGGGTAAACTTTTAAAAGAATTGACAGTTTCTGAAGCTGAGAAACTTATCAAAAATGGAACAATTTCAGGAGGCATGATCCCAAAAGTAGAGACTTGTATAAAAGCCCTTCAAAATGGTGTGGAAGGTGTTGTCATTTTAAACGGTAAAACCCCTCATCCTGTTTTACTAGAACTGTTTACCGAACAGGGAATTGGAACGCTTATTGTTTCATAAATTGTGCGGAAAATTGAAGGAGAAGGCTTTTCATGAAAAGTATAAAACAGTTTAAATATCCTTTATTAAGTAAACCAGAATTGGCACTATTTGCTGCGACAATATTGTGGGGCATTACATTTTTAGTCATTCACATTGCGGTACGCTATAGCGGTCCTCTATTTTTTGTTGGATTTCGTTTTATTGTTGCATCTCTTATATGTGGGGCAATTTTTTGGCGCTCTATAAAAAGGATAACTGTTTATGAAGTTTTTGCTGGGATGGCGATTGGTTTAGCCATGTTTTTGGGGTATGCTTTTCAAGCTGCTGGACTTCAAACGATTATTAGTAGTCAGTCGGCTTTTATCACAGCGCTTTATGTACCGATGGTTCCAATCTTGCAATGGATTGTGTTTAAAAAACCTCCCCGTTTAGCATGTTGGATTGGTATTGTTTTCGCTTTTATTGGGCTTGTATTCATTTCAGGACAAAAGCCTGGAAGTTTTGATTTTTCAAAAGGTGAAATTTTGACTTTGTTAGGTGCATTAGCGATTGCTGGAGAAGTCATACTCATCGGAATTTTTGCGAACAAGGTTGATAGTCGGCGTGTAACCATTATTCAGTTATTTTTTAGTGGTTTTTTTTCATTTGCTTGTATGCCTTTGATGGGTGAAAGCATTCCTGAATTTTCGTGGGTGTGGTTTAATATTGGTATAGGATTGGCATTAATGAGTGCCATCATTCAATTAGCTATGAATTGGGCACAAAAGTCTATTTCCCCTACGCGTGCGACACTCATTTACGCAGGTGAACCGGTATGGGCTGGTATTGTTGGGCGTTTGGCTGGAGAACGTTTATCTCCCTTAGCTTTATTGGGCGGTTTGCTTATTCTTATTGGGATCATTGTGGCTGAATTACAACCTTCACAATGGCGTAAAAAAAATAAAGCAATTAAAAAAATTGATTAGCTATACATTTTTTTATTATGATTTTATTGCACGAGATTTTTGCTTGTAGAGTTTTCATTTTTAAAGTTTTTTTAATATTAAGATGATTAAGAATTCTATAAATTATTCCAGCTTTTGCATGCCAAATTGGAGCAAGAGTATGCTTCTATCTGTTTTCTAACCTCTGAAAAGGAAAAACAAACTTCATTGAGCTAAGCATTAAGTTGTAAAAGTGAAAATTAATACGCATCTTTACGATCATTTTTAAATTCGGCTTTAACAACTTTCAAAAACATCTACGGTAATATTTTTGAATAATGAAAACTATGCACTGTCGCACGTTATTCCTTTTGTTCTTTAACTCCCATGCAAAATAGAAACGCTCAAAGCAGGCCCCATAATGGTGTACATTAACGCACTTTTTTAAAAGACATATTTTTTCAATGGATGTTGTACCCATTGATGGTCCATGTGAAATGTATAAAGGCCATGAAATATCACCATTTTTACTTAAAATAAAAAGTTAAAGTTAATAGCATTATTTTCTTTATCAATTCCCATTACGACAAGTTTTGGTACTTGAAAGAGTTTATTAAGAGGTATTTTACTCATTCCTTAAACGGCTTTATCCACACACCAGTCCTGTTTGTCCAGTTCTGTTTGTAATGTGTAAAAAATTTGACTAATTTACTATAAGCAAGCTTAAGATGAAAAAGGCTCGCGATATTCAGGGTTTTCATTTAAATTGCAAAACAATAAATAGTCATTATAAATCAAAGCACTAATAAATTAATAGAAGAGATTTGATGTTTTTTTATCTTTAATGAAAGAAGAAAGGCGTTATATAAAAGGGCATAAAAACTTTACTCAATAAAGCCTATTTCTAAAGTTTTAAACATTGAGAAGAAAATTATCTCTCTCAATATCCATTTTATTTTATAAGATTGCTGAAAAAAACAGATTATTGCGTACAAATAAAAAAGCATTTCTTGCGAATTTTATTGCAAGCCTTAGTGATATACGCATCCATAATTGCGTTGCATATTCACGGGCTTGTTTTAAAGAAACATCTCTTAATGCTCTCAACTCCCATTTCGCGACGGTGCCTATAATAGTATAACGGTAAATCCATTGAGCACCTCCATCTTTACGCTTATGAAAAAGTAAGTCGGCACCATCACACTATTTGCCAGCTCGTGGGTGTTGCCGACAGCTCTTGCATTAAAACGGGTTCATAAGAGCCATTTTTAGTTCTTTCTTATATAAATTTTATCCACACACTTATGCCGCTTGTAATGTGCAAGCAAGTGATTTTAATTGATTCAAGAGATACAGATTTGAAATGAGAGAATCTTACGGTACTCAAGGTTCTAATTCAATATAAATAATGCTAAATTATATTTATAAATTAATATCTTATTATATAATGTCAGCATATGAGTTATCAAACAAGATGTGAAAAGATCATTTTAGCACCCTTGGATTTAATTTAGCAAACAAAAGCCTCATTTTTTAGTCTATGAAAAGTTGTGTTTTGAGAAGCTTTTTAGGTTTATATTCTTTTGATAGAAGCCGGAGCATAATTGGTCTTTGCGTTTTGTATTATTCTTTGCTAAATCGCCTTATATGACAATAGATCGTAATTATATTCGTAATTTTTCCATCGTGGCGCATATTGATCACGGCAAATCCACTTTAGCTGATCGTTTGATTCAAATAACAGGTGGGCTTGAAACACGTGAGATGAAAGAACAAGTACTCGATTCCATGGATATTGAGCGTGAACGTGGAATTACTATTAAAGCACAAACGGTACGTTTACACTATAAGGCAAAGAATGGTGAAACCTATATTTTAAATCTTATGGATACACCAGGTCATGTGGATTTTGCTTATGAGGTTTCGCGTTCACTGGCAGCTTGTGAAGGTTCTCTGTTGGTGGTGGATGCAAGCCAAGGCGTAGAGGCGCAGACGTTAGCAAATGTTTATCAAGCCATTGATAATTCCCATGAGTTGGTTGTTGTTCTCAATAAAGTTGATCTTCCAGCAGCAGAACCTGAGCGAGTTAAAGAACAAATTGAAGATGTGATAGGCATTGATACATCTCAAGCAGTAGAAATATCAGCAAAAACAGGTTTGGGTGTTCCTGATGTTTTGGAGGCAATTGTTGCACAATTACCACCTCCACATACAGGCGATGTTGCAAATCCCTTGAAAGCAATGTTGGTTGATAGCTGGTATGACGCATATCTTGGTGTCATTGTTTTGGTACGGGTGATAGATGGTATTTTAAAAAAAGGCCAAACCATTCGTATGATGGGTACAGGAGCAAAATATCCAGTTGAGCGCGTTGGGGTTTTTACACCTAAAATGGTACAAGTTGATGAATTAGGACCAGGTGAGATTGGTTTTATCACTGCTTCTATCAAAGAGGTAGCAGATACACGGGTTGGGGATACGATTACTGAAGAGCGTCGTCCTTGTGAAAATGCTTTGCCTGGTTTTAAGCCGGCGCAACCGGTTGTCTTTTGTGGACTTTTTCCAATTGATGCTGCCGATTTTGATGATTTGCGTGCAGCCATGGGCAAATTACGCTTAAATGATGCGAGTTTTTCTTTTGAAATGGAAACATCCGCGGCTTTGGGTTTTGGTTTTCGCTGTGGCTTTTTGGGGCTTCTGCATCTTGAAATTATTCAAGAGCGGTTAGAGCGTGAGTTTAATTTGGATTTAATTGCGACAGCACCTTCGGTTGTTTATCGCATGAATATGAATGATGGTTCTGTTAAAGAGTTGCACAATCCAGCAGATATGCCGGATGTGGTTAAAATTTCTTCCATAGAAGAACCATGGATTCGGGCGACAATCATGACTCCTGATAATTATCTTGGGTCAATTTTAGAACTATGCCAAGAGCGGCGCGGGGTACAGGTTGGTTTGTCCTATGTTGGAACTCGTGCTATGGTAACGTATGATTTACCACTGAATGAAGTTGTTTTTGATTTTTATGATCGGCTAAAATCGATTTCAAAGGGTTATGCTTCTTTTGATTATCAAATGACAGATTATGCAGAAGGTGATTTAGTTAAAATGTCTATTTTGGTAAATGGAGAGTCTATAGATGCATTGTCTATGCTTGTGCACCGCACGATTGCAGAAAAGCGCGGGCGTTCCATGTGTGAAAAACTGAAAGATCTTATTCCTCAGCATATGTTTCAGATTCCAGTTCAAGCGGCTATTGGTGGTAAGGTTATAGCGCGCGAAACAATTCGTGCTTTGCGTAAAGATGTAACAGCGAAATGTTATGGGGGTGATGTTACGCGTAAGCGCAAACTTTTGGAAAAGCAAAAAGAAGGCAAAAAGCGGATGCGCCAATTTGGAAAAGTAGAAATTCCACAATCGGCCTTTATCCAAGCGCTCAAAATGAATAAATAATGGAAAAAGGAATATTTTCTCTCATTGGTTGCGCTTTTGCTTTTGTCGATTGGTTCAGGTGCTTAAAGAACACTTTTAAATAGAATCGCACTGTGCTTCATGTTTTTGTGTATTGCGAATGGTGTCACTTTCTCATGTAAAACAGAATGCTTTAAACAAAATACATTTGTTGTATTGCACGTTTGTGCACTTGTTTCAAAGAAACATCTCTCAATACATCAAACTTCATTTCACAACGGGGGCTGCAACAAAATATAATGTGAAATTCATTGTAAATTACATGAAACCCATTTGGCGCCACATCTTTATGCGTCAGAAAGGTGCAAAGCGCACCCATCATACTCTTTTTCAGCTCAAAATATTATGATAGCTCTTGGCGATAGAGAGAATTCATTAAAGGTATTTCACTCTTTTCTTGAAGTGTTTCTTACCCACACACCAACAGCATTTGTGACGAGCAAGGAAATGATAGTGATTGATTTACTATGAAAGGATTTGAAATGAGAGAATCCTTGTATTCGAGGTTATTATTCAAGTTAAAAAACGAAAAAATATTATTATGCATTAATCTTGTGTCTAAGAACGTAAAAGATCATTAATGGATGTTTTTTCTCGTGTTTTTTGATCAACGCGTTTTACAATAACAGCACAATAAAGGTTTGGGCCTGCTTCACCATTTGGTAAAGGTTTTCCGGGGAGAGAACCCGGTACAACCACTGAATAGGCTGGTACTTCACCAATAAAAATTTCACCTGTTGTACGATCAATAATCTTTGTTGATTTTCCAATAAAGACTCCCATTCCTAAAACAGCGCCTTCACGAATAATACAGCCTTCAACAATTTCAGAGCGTGCACCGATAAAGCAGTGATCTTCAATGATTGTTGGATTTGCTTGCAGGGGTTCCAAAACACCTCCAATACCAACACCGCCAGAAAGATGAACATGTTTACCAATTTGTGCACAAGAACCAACGGTGGTCCATGTATCAACCATTGTTCCTTCATCGATAAAGGCGCCGAGATTGACAAAGGATGGCATCAATATAACATTGGGTGCAATGTAAGCAGAATGACGTACAATGGCTCCAGGAACGGAACGGAAATCAGCACTTTTAAAATCTGCCTCTTGCCAACCAGAGAATTTTGAAGGAACTTTATCCCACCAATGTGTTCCATTTACACCACCGGCAATAATTTGCATAGGGTTAAGCCGAAAAGAGAGCAAAACAGCTTTTTTCAACCATTGATGAACATGCCATTGTCCGTTTTTTTGCCGTTCTGCGACGCGAATTGCACCTTTATCGAGAAGATTCAATGCGTGTTCGACACTCTCACGAATTTCACCTTTTGTGGTAGTATCAATAGAATCACGATCATCAAATGCTTTTTCGATAATGATTTCAAGTTGTGTGAGATTGATCATGAACATAGTTCCGTTAAACAAGTTGAAAGCTTCAAGATTTATTCTCTATGACTTACGCGAAGAAATGTTTTCAGTCAATAAAACGATGAGGAAGTAGGACAGGTGCATGAAAAAAGGCTGTAAAGAAAAAATAAAAGCAGAGCAAGAAAACTGGACACCACTTCTCCATACGAAGGATGCTCTACAACAAATACATAAAGTCTCTAATTCAGCACAGGTGCGTTCGTCTACTTATCGTTTAGCCTATATCGATCAAGAGTTTATGATACGTCCAGAGCTGCGCTCACAACGTATTGGTCTTGAATTTTTAAAGCCGGAAATAACTCTTAAAGAATATAATATTCAATCGACAGTTGTTTTGTTTGGTGGTGCGCGCATTCCTGAACCTAGGCAAGCTGCGTGGGCAGCAAAAAATGAAACACAAAAGAAAAATTTGCGTGCTATGTCACATTATTACGATGAAGCAAGAGAGTTTGCGCGTTTGTGCTCACTTTATTCTGCTACGACAGAATATCGTGAATTTGTGGTTGTTACGGGGGGCGGACCAGGGATCATGGAGGCGGGAAATCGTGGTGCTTGTGATGTTGGGGCTCCAACAATTGGCTTGAATATTATTTTACCGCATGAGCAAGAGCCTAATTCATATGTTTCGCCGCATTTGTGTTTTAATTTTCACTATTTAGGGATGCGAAAAATGCATTTTTTATTACGAGCGAAAGCATTAGCCATTTTTCCTGGAGGATTTGGGACTCTGGATGAACTGTTTGAGACGTTAACTTTAGTACAGACGGGGCGTATGAAACAGGTACCAATTTTATTGTTTGGCAAAGAATTTTGGAGCAATGCTATCAACTTTGAGTATCTATCTGCACAAGGTACGATCTCTCCCAGTGATGTTAATTTTGTGAAATTTGTCAATACAGCAGCAGAAGCGTTTGAAGAAATTCGTTCTTTTTATATGCTGCCTTAACAGTTTTTGAGGCGTTAACGCTTGAAGGATCATTAATATTCTACTTTGGTTAAATAAAGTCCTGAGGGGGGGGCAACAACACCACAGCGTTTGCGATCTTTAGCGTGAAGAGCTGCTTCAAGATCTTGTGTTGTCCAACGTCCAATACCCACTTCCATGAGGCTTCCTGCGAATGAACGGATTTGATGATGAAGAAAAGAACGAGCTTGTGCATAAAGGAAGATTTCCTCTCCTTCTCTTTGAACATCAAGGCGTTCAAGGGTACGAATAGGGCTTTTGGCTTGGCAATGTGCTGAACGGAAAGTTGTAAAATCATGTTGTCCAACAAGCTTTTGCGCAGCTTCATGCATAGCTTCAGCATTAAGAGGTTTTGGTATCCACCATACGCGTTTGGCATTTAGAGCTGGTGGAGAGCGGCGATTGAGAATTTTAAAAAGATAATGGCGCTTTACAGCGGAAAATCGTGCATCAAAGTCATCAGGGACATTTTGTACGTTTAGGATTGAAATCGCTTCTCCCTGTTTACGTAAAAGAGCATTGAGTGCGTCACGCACAGTATGGGGGGGCCAGTTTTTTTCAAAATCAACATGGGCAACTTGTCCCGTGGCATGCACCCCTGCATCCGTTCGTCCTGCTGTTGTTATGGTCAATTGTTGTCCACTGAAGTAAAAAATCGCTTGTTCAAGAGCTCCTTGTATCGTGTGAAGCTCCACTTGACGCTGCCAACCAGCATAATTTGAACCATCGTATTCAAGAGTGAGTTTAAAACGTGGCATATTAAAAAACAGCAGAAATATGAGCGCCTCGCAAGAATGTTGCGCTATCAAGAATTTTACCGCCAGATCTTTGGAGAGAGGTTATTTCTATCCGTCCTTGTCCACAATGAATAATCAAAGAATTTGGTTCTATCCTCCCAATTTCAAAAGAAGCTCCTGTTGTTAAGCGACTTTCAATAATTTTTACGCGTTCTTCTCGTCCACCGATATTCATATTGCACCAGCAACTAGGAGAGGGAGAGAGCGCGCGAATATGCCTATGAATAAACTCTGCAGGTTTTGTCCAATCAATGCGGGTTTCTTCTTTCCTAATTTTGGCTGCATAGGTGATGCCTTCCTCTGATTGTGGGGTCAGTTTAAGTTGTCCTTTTTCAAGAGTTGATAGAGCTTCTATCATAAGTTCTGCGGCTATATTTGAAAGTTTATTTGAAAGCTCAGCGCTGGTGGCGCTATCAGTAATAGGGAGAGAACGAGAAAGAGCAATAGGTCCTGTATCAAGTCCTTCATCCATTTTCATGATCATGATACCTGTTTCCTTATCACCGGCCATAATTGCTCGTTGAATAGGTGCAGCACCACGCCAACGTGGTAAGAGTGAAGCGTGGGCATTAAAACAACCAAAACGCGGTGCTTCGAGAATAGCTTTGGGTAACAGGAGTCCATAAGCCACGACAATAGCAGCATCAACAGAAAGTGCTGCAAATTTTTCTTGTTGTTCGGCTGTTTTAAGTGTTTGAGGCGTAAAGATAGGAATAGATTTTTCTTTTGCTACCGTGTGAACAGCTGAGGGGATTAATTTAAGCCCCCGACGTCCTGCTGGACGAGGGGGTTGACTATAAACAGCGACAACATCATGACCAGCATTCAATAAAGCATGTAAAATGGGAACAGAAAAATCTGGTGTTCCCATAAAACTTAACCGTAATGCCATTACAAAACTGCTTCCTGTGTGTTTTTTTCTTTTGCGCGTTTTTTAAATTTTCGTATCACCATATCGCGTTTGATCTTTGAAATGTAATCAATAAAAAGACGCCCATTTAAATGATCAATTTCATGCTGTAAGCAAGTCGCCAAGAGATCATCTGCTTCAATTTCTGTCTGTTTTCCTTCACGGTCCTGATAGCGAACACGCAGACGTTTAGGGCGTTCAACTTCCGCAAAATAGTCAGGAATAGAAAGACAACCTTCTTTATAAATATTGCGCTCATCTGAAAGCCATAAAATCTCAGGGTTGATAATAACAAGCGGTTTTTTCTGCTCATCTTCAGAATTTCCAGAGACATCCATAACCAACATACGTAGTGGTATACCAATTTGAATAGCAGCAAGACCAACACCTTTAGAATGATACATGGTCTCCAACATATCATCTGCGAGCTTTTGGAGAGCTGAATCGACCTGCTCAACGGGTTTGGACTCTTCCCGTAAAATCGGATCAGGTAAAATAACTAAAGATCTTATTGGCATAAGAAGAGATTAATCAAAGGTTTGTTATTGGTCAATATTGAATAACGGATTCTTGCATTTTTTTACCATAAGAGCGTTATATTACCTTTTATGTTTGATTCGTTTTTTTCTATACTCACTGGTGAGTTTTTTTCTAAATTAATCGTTTTACTTTTATTTACACTTGTCTGTTTGGCATTTTTTATGCTGATACATTCTCATCGAAAAAGAACATTTTTGGAACAAGAAACTGCTGAACGTGCGCGTGAGGCACAAATGCAGATGGCTACCTTGCTAAAAACACAAGCTGAAATGCAAGGGCGAATGCAAACGATGGCGGAAATTTTTGGTCAACGGCAAGCTGAATTGAATAAATCGCTCAGTGAGCAACTCAATGGAATGACAACAAGCTTAGGTCAAACACTTCAGGTACAGACTAAATCCACTTATGAAAATTTGAATCGTTTGCAAGAACGTTTAGCAGTGATTGATGCGGCACAAAATAATATTCAATCGCTTACGGGACAAGTTGTTCAGTTGCAATCCATTTTAAGTAATAAGCAGACACGTGGTACCTTTGGTCAGGGGCGGATGGAAGCAATTATTGCTGATGCCTTACCAGCAAATGCCTATGCTTTTCAGGCTGCTCTTTCCAACGGAAAGCGCCCAGATTGTCTTATTCATATGCCCAATAAAGCACCTTCTCTTGTTGTTGATGCTAAATTCCCTCTAGAGGCTTGGAATGCTATGCGTAAAGCCGCATCAACGCAAGAGCGTCAAGAGGCAGAACGCCAATTTCGTACCGATATGGAAGTCCATATCCGTGATATTGCGCAGAAATATTTAATTCCTGGAGAAACCCATGACACTGCTTTCCTTTTTGTGCCATCGGAATCAATTTTTGCAACAATTTATGAGGACTTTGAGGCATTGGTACAAAAAGCCAATAGAGCCCATGTGATTATTGTTTCACCATCTTTGTTGATGCTCTCTGTCCAGGTTGTACAAACCATTATGAAAGATGCGCGGATGCGTGAACAAGCGCATTTAATTCAATCGGAAGTGGCAAAACTGATGGAAGATTTTGGACGAATGGATATGCGTGTTCGCGCCCTACAGAAGCACTTTTACAAAGCAGGTGAAGATATAGAGGGAATTTTAATATCATCTTCCAAAATTATGAAACGGGCAAATCGCATTGAAACTTTCGAATTAAAAGAAAATTACTCTGAGCCAACAAAAATGACAACATCCGCTCAGTCACAAACATTGCGTTTAGTTGATGAGGAATAACGCAAAACAATTTTCTTAAATATCACAAGTTAGATCACGCTCTTTATTGATTGGTAATCATTTTTTAGTATCTCTATCTTGTTTTATTTCTTAAACGAGAGGAATAGAGAATATGCGACACCTTTTGTTTTTAGGGGCATTGGTGTTTCTGCTAGGGGGCTGTGCAACAACCACTCCCACTCACACAAACAATGCTTGCGCTATTTTAGCACAAAAAAATGGTTTTTTTGATAATTGGGGAAAGGCGTCTCAAAAAGCAGAAATGCGCTATGGGATTCCTATGCCTATTATTCTTGCAACCATTAATATGGAATCAAGTTTTCGTCATAATGCACGTCCTCCACGCAAAAAACTACTTGGTTTTATCCCATGGAAGCGTCGGTCGACAGCTTATGGTTATGCTCAAGCGCTTGACAGTACATGGGCAATGTATCTTCGCTCTACAGGAAAGTCTTTTGCATGGCGTACGAATTTCGCAGATGCTGCTGATTTTGTTGCTTGGTATCATCGCCAAAGTGTTCAACGCAATGGCGTGAGGTTTGATGATGCATATAGCCTTTATTTAAATTATCATATGGGACATGGTGCTTATGCGCGTAGTGGCGGGCATGTCACTGTTGCACTTTCACAGGCAGCACAGCGCATGGCGAGAATATCGAAACTCTATGAACAGCAATTAAAGAGATGTGGATGGCGTTAGGGAGGATTTTGAAAATCTCAATCAGAGAATTGATGTGGTGAAATTATTCGAAAGAAAAAACCCTTATGATATGATAAAATAGTGTCGTTTTTCCGATCGTTCAATGAAATAAATTGTTTCTTTAGAATAAACTCAAGCGACAGAAAGCTTTTGCAATACACAATGTGTTTGAAGATACTCTCGACATTTTTACCTCCTTTGTTTAAAAAATTTACAATGGAAATTATCTTCTATTTAGCGCTGGCATTTCGCATTGGGCTAAGTACCAGATATTATGAAAATTTTAAAATATAATATCATTTTTATTTTCATTATGCGTATTACTGGCTGATTATTACATGAATATTTTCTTTGCTAAGCGTATAAAATAGCAATTAAAACAAATGCAATTCGGGCATTATAAAAAGGGTAAAATATTCGATATAAAAAAACGAGAAATGCATTAAACGAAAAAACGTTATTTTGTATAAAGAGGGCAATACAGTCTTCAAAAGAACTAAGTGTATTTAGTATTGTATGAAATAAAACATACTCGTCCATCCAGTCCATCTTAATTGAAAGAAGTTATCTTATTGTATTGTAAAAACACTCCCGTTTATAGGATGATAAGGTATATGCAACTTTACACACAATGAATACTCAGGGTAGGGAGTATTCAGAGAAAGATTTGTAGCGCCTATGAAGTAACAAGTCAGCCTCCAATGTTGTGATAGCTTTTGCATTTGAGAATATTTATGAGAAGCATTTTAATTCTTTTTCTTAAATGGTTTAAGCATATTGATTTATAAAGATAATATATCGTTATTTATATTAAAGTAAGAATCTCGAATGGCGTAGGGTTTTATCGTTTCAGATCTCTTGAGGTTGAATCAATAAAACCATTGGCTTGCACATAACAAGCACAATGGGTATGTGGATAAGAACTGTGAAAGAAAAGACTAAAAATGTTTTTTATGAACATACATTCTCAAATATAAGAATTTTTGCAACATTAGGGATTGAAAAGTATAATGATGGTACTGCTTTACTCCTACACCTCCAACATCGTTTGTGATGTGTAAGGAAGGAATCCAATTGATTCAATGCGTTATGGCTTATGGTGAGAGAGGTTTATTTTGTTTAGAGTTATCACTTAATAATATAAATAAATTATAATGATAACAATACGTTATTTAAGATTTAACATGCTTCAGTATTGAGTTGGTGAATGCTACTCAAGGGGATAATTTTTTAAATTGCTAGGACATCTGATAAGACTAAAAATATTCAACAAAAGTCCTGCTTCGCAATAATTGGAAAATATATCTTAGTCTTCTATTCCCAAATCTTTGTTTAGGTACTTCCTATCTTTTAAAAGGATATCGATAATCAACAGATTATGATTTTGTAGTGAAGAAGGATTCAAATTTTGTCCTTTAAAATATAAGGTGTCAGTTAAACAGCTCCTTTTTTATTTCTGTGTAAAGCATAAAAAATGATCTCTTTCCATTGTTATGTAAAGTAAAACTTTACAATCCAACAAATAATTAGAAACGCATAATGATAGCATTAAAGCAAGGAACGCGCTACTGGATCAATGGTTACAGAGCACATAAACCTTTTAAATTGATGCACACATCTTTTATTATAATTAATTCCCTTGATAGAACAGTTAGCCCTTTTGGTGGAGCTAAGCGGGATCGAACCGCTGACCTCTTGCATGCCATGCAAGCGCTCTCCCAGCTGAGCTATAGCCCCTATAAAAACAAATTGTCCCAAAAGGACAGTATACAATTCCAGCTTTTCTAGAACGATCAAACTTGAAGATCAAGAAGAATTTACATTTAATGGAAAAGATGTCCTCTTTTACTTCTTTTAAGCATCATCATCATTAGAAACACCGCCTCCGAGAATATCAGTAACGTCATCATCTTCATCGTCACCATCATGAGACAAAAATGTATCATCATCATCATCACCAAGATCTACATCACTATCTTCTAAATCAGGAAGATCGTCATCTTTAGAATCCACATCATCATCTTCAAGAAGCATAAAAGCAGATTTTTCAAGTGCTGTATCAAGCTCTTCAGTATCAACTTCTTCTTCATTATTTGCTTCAGCTGCTGCAACTTCAAAGTAAGAACGCGGATAAGAAATTCCTGTATAGGGCGACACAATAGGATCGCGATTTAGATCGTAAAATTTTTTTCCTGTTTCTGGATCAACACGTTTAGTTCCGAGTTCTTGTTTTGCCATAAGCCGTGCCTCTTTGATTAACTATTATTCCATTAAAAGATAAATTTTATGGTGCTTAATCGAAAAATAATACCTTTGTCAAAGATAAATACACTGTTCCACAGTGATTTTTTCATGACGTCTTTTAAAGCATGTGCTAAAGGATGCACAATTTCATAAAAGTTAGATAGAATTAAATAGAATTTCCATGCAAAAAGCAATCCCTATAACCACCTATAAATCGAGTAGTCTCTCTGGAAAAATTCAAATACCAGGAGATAAATCAATCTCTCATCGCTCTCTTATATTGGGAGGATTAGCAAGTGGTGAGACATATATTCATGGATTACTTGAAAGCGCTGATGTACTCAATACAGCTGCTGCTATGCAAGCTATGGGTGCCTGTATTATTAAAAAAGAAGACTTCTGGATCATACGAGGAACAGGGAATGGTTGCCTTTTAGCTGCACAAAAACCTTTAGACTTTGGAAACGCTGGAACAGGTGCTCGTTTGGTTATGGGAATGGTTGGTCCGTATCATATGAAAACAACCTTTATTGGTGATTCTTCTCTCTCTAAACGTCCAATGGGACGTATCCTTGATCCACTGCGTCTCATGGGGGTTGAAATTGAGGCAACGCGCGACGATCACCTTCCTTTAACGCTTTATGGTCCGAAAATGGCTAATCCGATACGTTACCGTGTTCCAATAGCTTCCTCCCAAATTAAATCAGCAATCCTGCTTGCTGGACTCAACACCGCCGGCACTACAACTGTTATTGAACCAGTTCTGACACGAGATCATACGGAAAAAATGTTAAAAGCATTCGGTGCGCAACTTGAAATAGAAAAAGATAACGAAGGTGCGCGTTTGATTCATCTTAATGGTCAACCCCATCTTACTGGACAAACGATTCATATTCCGGGTGATCCTTCTTCTGCTGCTTTTCCAATTATCGCAGCCCTTCTTGTAGAAGACTCTGATATCACCATTGAAAATGTTTTGATAAATAACTCTCGAATAGGACTTATCGAAACATTGTGGGAAATGGGTGCTCAAATTGAATTTTTGAACCGACGTCAAACAGGTGGAGAGGATGTTGCTGATCTACGGATAAAATCATCGGTCCTTAGAGGCGTTACGGTGCCCAAAGAACGTGCTCCATCGATGATAGATGAATATCCTGCTTTGGCAGTAGCAGCAGCCTTTGCAGAAGGCAAAACAGTTATGCTAGGCATTGAAGAATTGCGTGTAAAAGAATCAGATCGATTGTCTGCTGTTGCTCAAGGATTAAAAATTAATGGCGTAGACTGTGAAGAAGGTCAAGATTTTCTTGTTGTTTATGGAAAAGGTTCTGCCAAAGGTTTGGGGGGTGGGTATGTTGCCACACATCTTGATCATCGAATTGCTATGTGTTTTCTCATTTTTGGGCTTGTGTCAGAAAAACCTGTTACCATTGATGATAAACGAATGATCGCTACGAGCTTTCCAGAGTTTATTCCTTTTATAAAAAAACTTGGGGGGAGAATCGCTTGAAGCCTTTTGTTATTGCTATTGATGGACCTGCAGCCTCAGGCAAAGGAACCTTAGCACGTAAAATTGCTGCACATTATCATCTTCATCATCTCGATACTGGTCTCACTTATCGTGGTGTTGCTTATGCGCTTTTACAACAAAATTTATCTCTTCATGATGAAAGTAATGCTATTATTTATGCTAAAGAACTTGATTTTAATACCTTAAATCCTTCTCTTCTTTCTTCTCATGAACTTGGTGAAGCGGCTTCAAAAATAGCAATTAACCCTGCTGTACGCAAAATTCTTGTCGAAAAACAACGCAACTTTGCTAAAGTTTTGCCCGGCTGTGTGCTTGATGGGCGTGATATCGGAACGATTGTTTGTCCTGATGCCGATATCAAGTTTTATATTCTAGCCAATGTTCAAACACGCGCCAAACGCCGCTACCAAGAGATTTTAAAAAAAGGTGTTCAAGCAAATTATCATGAAATCCTAGCTCAACTTGAACAGCGCGACAGTCGCGATATAACGCGCAAACAAAGCCCACTAAAACCAGCAAAAAACGCCCACTTGCTTGATACGTCAGAATTGAGTATAGAAGCAACATTTGAAATTGCATGTAGTTTTATTGATCCAATCATAAAAATGCATATAATTGGATAAATTCGTCAAGGTGACTTCCGGCCTAGCGCTAACTTTTTTTCCTGTATTTAAGGAAAAAGGCAAGAAGTTGCTTATGTTAACACTAACCTAGCGCTCATACCTTATAATACAAGGTATATATTAGGAGTTCTTATGTCACAATACAATCCCACAACAGCGGATTTTGAAGCCCTTTTAACAGAATCTTTTCAAACTAATGATCTTAATGAAGGATCTGTTGTTAAAGGTCGTGTTATTGCAATCGAAAAAGACATGGCCATTATTGATGCTGGTCTTAAAGTCGAAGGACGTATTCCTCTCAAAGAATTTGGAGCTAAAGCAAAAGATGGTTCTTTGCAAGTTGGCGATGAAGTTGAGGTTTACATTGAACGCATTGAAAATGCGATGGGTGAAGCTGTTTTATCGCGTGAAAAAGCACGGCGCGAAGAAAGTTGGGTCCGTTTGGAGGAAAAATTCAATGCTGGTGCGCGCGTTGATGGAGTGATCTTTAGCCAAGTAAAAGGTGGTTTTACAGTCGATCTTGATGGTGCCGTTGCTTTCTTACCTCGCAGCCAAGTTGATATTCGTCCCATTCGTGATGTTTCACCTCTCATGCATAATTCACAGTCCTTTGAAATTTTGAAGATGGATCGTCGTCGTGGCAATATTGTGGTCTCACGCCGCACTGTTTTAGAAGAAAGTCGCGCTGAGCAACGTTCAGAAATCGTACAAAATCTTGAAGAAAACCAAATCGTTGAAGGTGTGGTGAAAAATATTACAGATTATGGTGCCTTTGTTGATCTTGGTGGGATTGATGGTCTCTTGCACGTTACAGATATGGCATGGCGGCGTGTTAATCACCCATCTGAAGTGCTCACAATTGGCCAAACGATTAAAGTGCAGATTATTCGCATTAATCAAGATACGCACCGTATTTCTCTTGGAATGAAACAGCTTGAAAGTGATCCTTGGGAAAGTATCAGTGTCCGGTATCCGATTGGTAAAAAAATTACGGGTGCTGTTACCAACATTACTGATTACGGTGGTTTTGTTGAAATTGAACCAGGAATCGAAGGGCTGATCCATGTTTCTGAAATGAGCTGGACAAAGAAAAATGTTCATCCTGGAAAAATTCTGTCTACATCACAAGAAGTAGAAGTGGTTGTTCTTGAGATTGATCCTTCTAAACGGCGTATTTCTCTTGGCTTAAAACAAACATTTGAAAATCCATGGGAAGCTTTTGCCAATAAATTTCCTGTCAATTCTCAAATTGAAGGAGAGGTTAAAAATAAAACAGAATTTGGTCTCTTTATTGGGCTTGAAGGCGATGTTGACGGTATGGTTCATCTGTCTGATCTTGATTGGAACCGTCCTGGTGAACAAGTCATTGATACTTACAATAAAGGCGATATCGTTAAAGCTGTGGTTCTTGATGTTGACATTGAAAAAGAGCGCATTTCTCTTGGAATTAAGCAGCTTTCCAGCGATAAAGTTGGAGAAGCAGCTGCTTCTGGCGAATTGCGAAAAGGTGCAGTTGTAACATGCGAAGTGATTGCTGTTAACGACAATGACATTGGTGTGAAATTGATTGACCACAACCTTGAGACAACTATTCGGCGTGCTGATCTTGCGCGTGATCGTGATGAGCAACGTCCTGAGCGTTTCGCAATTGGGCAAAAGGTTGATGCTCGCATCACAGCATTTGATAAAAAAACACGTAAAATTTCAGTATCAATCAAAGCTTTAGAAATTGCAGAGGAAAAAGAAGCTGTTGCACAATATGGTTCTACAGATTCAGGTGCTTCTCTTGGTGATATTCTGGGTGCAGCTTTGAAAAAACAAGAACAAGATTAATCATCAATCATTAAAGTTGATGTTGTTATTAAGGTCACTCATTTTAAGAGTGACCTTTTTATTTTCTAAAGAAATTGTCTACTTATTTTTTAATTATTGCGTCAAAAATTGCAAATGCTTGCAAATAAAAACAAAAAGTTTGTTTTTTGTCTATCAACGGTTCACTATTCAGATAAAATGCTTACAATTTAAATAAAAAACGATGTAATTAAATAACAATGGGACATGGCGTGCATAATATCCTTCATAAAATACTTTTTTCTCAAACAGAGAGAAAAGATCATTTTACTAATACGGATTTTCCTCTTCGTGCAATTTATAAAGTACAGGAAGATCTTTATAATTTAGGGCATGATATAGCTTCTGGTAAAGAAGTTTTACTCCCTGAATATGAGGGAGTAGAAGATTTTCGCAAGAGATTGAATGAAAGTGCTAAACTTATTCTTCATGCCTTTCATACCAGTGATTTTGCTGCCCAAAATGATGAGACCATCGCACCGTCTGCTCAATGGCTCATTGATAATTATTACGCCATTGATAAAACCATACAACAGCTACGCCGTAACCTCCCCAAGTCCTTTATAAAGCAACTTCCTCTTTCTAGACAAAAAGCAGGAATGCCACGAATTTTTATTTTAACTTGGCTTTATATCGCGCATACTGATAGTAGTTTTTCACAAGAAACACTGACTGCTATGATTAATGGATTTCAAGAAGTTTGTGCGCTCACAATTGGTGAATTGTGGGCTCTTCCTTCTGTGATGCAGATGCTGCTCATTGAAAATGTCCGTCGTCTTTCAGTCCGTATTGAAAAAGCGCGGCGTATGCGTCATCTTGCTAGTCAAGTGGCTGATAAAATTTCTCTTGTAGAAAATAAACCGAAACTCCATTCTATTTTTACGCAGTATCAACCACTTACTATTGATCCAACCTTTTCAGCGCATTTATTTTATCGTTTGCGCAGTGCATCTATTGATTCAACCGTAGCATTAACTTGGCTTGAAAAACAATTGGAAAGCCAAGGCAGTAGCTTAGAGATTGCAACAGCCGATGAACACACCCGACAAGCAGCAGATGGTGTGACCATGGGTAATATTATCAGTGCTCTTAAAGCTATAGATGATGTTGATTGGACAGCATGGTTTGAAACAGTGAGTTGTGTTGATTCTATTTTGCGTAAAAATAGTGATTTTTCTGAAATTGATGCTCACTCACGCAATATTTATCGACAAGTCATTGAAAAAGTTTCACGCTTTTCACCTCTTAGTGAACTGGAAGTTGCACATAAAGTCGTAGAAATAGCAAATTCCACTTCTGAAGATACGCCTCATCATTCTTGTGTGGGGTGGTACCTTGTTGATGATGGTCGTGGCATATTTGAAAAGGCTTGTGGATATAGCCCGCCTTTTTTCATAAAATGGACACGCGCTTCCTGTTGCTCAAAATTGAGAGTCATCGCCGTTCCTGTCTCTTTTCTGACGCTCACTCTTTTGCTGGTAATTTACGCCCTTTTACAGCTATCTGGCATGACACAATGGATGTCTTTTTGCTTTACTGGATTGGCGCTTTTTCCTGCTATCGATGCTGCTTTTGCTTTATTTAATACTGTTGTTTCGTGGTTTGTCCCATCAAGACAGCTCATTGGTTATGAATATAAAGAAGGTATTCCCGAACATGCACGGACAATGGTTGTTGTACCTACTTTGATGACATCACGCGATGATATTGATGAACAAGTGCGCAATCTTGAAGTGCACTATCTTTCCAATCCTAAAGGTGCCATTCATTTTGCACTCATTACAGATTGGGTGGATGCTCCATTAAGAGAAACGCAAGATGATCTTGATTTATTACACTATGCGCAAAAGAGTATTGATAAACTCAATGGTCGTTATCCTCGTGATGAACTTCCGCTTTTTTTCCTTTTACATCGCCGACGCCTTTATAATACAAGCGAAAAATGTTGGATGGGATGGGAACGAAAGCGAGGAAAACTTCATGAACTTAATCGACTCTTAAGAGGCGATAAAAACACAAGCTTTTATCCTCCCAATCCACGTCTTTCTATGGATTGCCGTTTTGTTATGACTCTGGATTGTGATACACGTCTTACTCCAGAGAGCGTCACACAACTTGTTGGAAAGCTTAACCATCCACTCAATCATCCCATTTTTGATCCACAAAGTGGAAAGGTTGTAAAGGGCTATAGCATTTTACAACCGCGCATTATTCCTTCTCTTACAACAGAAAAAAAAACATCAATTCTCCAACGCGTTTTTTCTACCAACCGTGGTATTGATCCTTATGTTTTTGCTGTTTTTGATACGTATCAAGATCTTTTAGGAGAAGGCACCTTTATCGGTAAAGGGCTTTATAATATTGATGCATTTGAACGAGCACTTTACGGCAAAATTAAAGAAAATACTGTTCTCAGTCATGATCTCTTAGAAGGAGGATATGCTCGTACTGCTTTTGTAAGTAGCGTAGAAATTATTGAAGATTATCCAACAGCTTATAATATTGATGTTATGCGGTATCATCGCTGGATCCGCGGTGATTGGCAACTTTTACCTTATCTTTTTTTTCCTCGTCAAATAAGCTTTGTAACGCGTTGGAAAATGCAGGATAATTTACGTCGTTCTCTCATGCCACTTATGTGGTTAATCGCAGCATTTTCAGGATGGATTCTTTTGCCATTAAAGAGTGCAATTGTCTGGCAAATATTCTTGTTGTTTAGCTCCTTCATTTCACCCATTCTATGTGTATTAAAAACGTTTGTCTCATCCAATATAGATCATTCTTTGCGTGGACATTTTCAATTAATTTGGAACAAAATTGCTCTTACAAGCGCTGATATATTTCTTAAAACGACGTTTCTTGCGCATTCGGCGTATTTTATGACCGATGCGATTATTCGTACACTCTATCGTATGACGATTTCAAAACAACATCTTCTTGAATGGAAAACTTCTGCCGCAACAAAATCAATACCCAATAGTTTGCGTTTCTATGTTTTTACAATGGCACCAGCATCGCTTTTTGGTATTCTTACTATAGCACTCCCCCTTTTTTCTGATAGTTTTGCAAGCTTGGTTGCTTTGCCTTTTGGGATAGCATGGTTTTTTTCACCCTTCATTGCTTGGATTGTGAGTCAACCTTCAACCTTTCAAGATAGCCTTTATCTTTCTTCAAAAGATGAAAAAAAACTCCGTTCTATTGCACGGCGGACATGGCTTTATTATGCAACTTTTGTCAATGCACAAAACAACCATTTGCCTCCCGATAATTTTCAAGAAGATCCTGAACCTCTTGTGGCTCAACGTACATCGCCTACGAATATTGGCGTTTATCTCCTTTCTATTATTGCAGCACGTGATTTTGGCTGGATTGGTTTTGAAGAGACCATCAACCGTATTGAATGTACATTACGCTCTCTTACAAAAATGGAAAAGTTTCGTGGTCATCTCTATAATTGGTATGAAACGGATACACTCAGGCCTCTTTTACCTACTTATGTATCAACCGTTGATTCAGGAAATCTTGCCGGTCATTTGGTAACACTCTCTTCTGCTTTAAGTGAATGGGCTGAAAAACCTCATATTTTTTTTCAAAGTGACCGAGAAGGCTTATCGGATGTTCTTGCTATTCTTGAAGAAACTGTCAGAGAAATTCCAGATCATCAACCCAGTTTACGATCTTTACGCCAAAAAATCGAAGAAAACATCACTCGTTTTCATGACTCTGTCTTCACTTTTATAGAACAAGAAAATACGGTCCCTTCTCACATCATAGATCTTTCACTTGCAGCCCACGATATTGTGCACTTAGTCGGTGAACTTGACCACAAAATTCAAACGATAGAATCTGCTGGTGCGCTTTCTTGGGCTAAATGCCTTATCGACACCTGTAACGCTCATCATAATGATGCGACTGCTCATTGTGATACTGAAAAATTAAGTAAAAAACTAAACAGGCTGGCTATAATGGCACGGCAAATAGCCTTTGATATGAAATTTGACTTTTTAGAACAGCCTAAACGGCATCTCTTATCCATAGGATATCGTGTTCAAGAAAACAAACTCGATGAAAATTGTTATGACCTACTTGCTTCAGAAGCACGTCTTGCAAGCTTTTTTGCCATCGCAAAAGGAGATATAAAACTTAAACATTGGTTTCGTCTTGGTCGACTTCTCGTACCCATAGGTGGGAAAGGTGCACTCCTATCATGGTCTGGATCAATGTTTGAATATCTTATGCCATCTCTCGTAATGCATGAACCTTTAGGATCTCTCCTAGATCAAACAAATCGATTGATTATTCGTTGTCAAATACAATATGCCCATAAACGGGAATTGCCATGGGGTATTTCAGAAGCCGCATTTAATGCTCGCGATCATTTAATGAACTATCAATATGCTCATTTTGGTGTTCCAAGTCTCGGTCTCCAACGTGGACTCTCACGCAATGCTGTCATTGCTCCCTATGCCAGTCTTCTAGCGGCACAATATGCACCTTCTTGCGCTGTCGCTAATTTAAAACGACTCCGTGATCTTGGAGCTTTAGGGACATATGGTTATTATGACTCTATTGATTTTACTCCTTCACGCGTGAAGATAGGGGAAAAATACGCCATTGTACGCAATTATTATGCGCACCATCATGGCATGTCTATCCTTGCTCTTAACAATGTTATTTTTCAAGGGCGAATGCGTGATCGTTTTCACAGAGATCCCGTTATTGAAGCAACACAATTGCTCTTACAGGAAAGAGCGCCTCATCTCATTCCTATTATTCATACCAAAGCTGTTAATCGTATGCGCAATAAGTCTCAAGCATTTGACGCTGCCCTTTTGCGTATTATTAAAAATCCGTTGCTCAAACCACGAGCAACTTTACTTTTGTCTAATGGCTCTTATTCTACCATGTTAACAGCTAATGGTTCTGGTTACAGCCGTTGGCACGATTATGCGATTACGCGCTTTATTCCTGATGCAACAGAAGATCAACAAGGTACTTTATTCTTCTTACGTGATACGCATAGTGGACGCTGGTGGTCTGTTACTGGTGAACCAACACGCGTTATTGAAGAAGAAGCTATCAGCATTTTTACAGATGAAAAGGCTGAATATACAAAAATAGTTGATGGTATTAAATCAACACTTGAATGTCTTATTACATCTGAAGGATGTGGTGAAGGGAGACGTCTTCAACTGATGAATACGACAAATAAAGATCGACTCATTGAAGTTACCTCTTATGGTGAACTGGCACTCGCAACAATGGACGTAGATAGAGCTCATCCTGTTTTTTCTCGTATGTTTATAGAGACAGAAATTGCTGAGGAAGGCAAAACAATTTTTGCCAAAAGGCGTAAACGCTCACCTAGCGATCCTGATATTCATATTGCTCATTTTGTTTCTAGTACAACAGATACTCTCCAAGAGACAGAAGCTGAAACAGATCGCTCTCTGTTTATTGGTCGGGGGCGATCTATTCATCGTCCCGCTGCATTTGACCAAAATACTCGTTTTAGTAATAGTCAAGGTTGTGTTCTTGACCCTGTTATGTCATTGCGATGCCGTATAAAAATTTCAGCCCATGAAAAAGCAGAACTTATTTTTTGGACTTTTGCTGCTCATACAAAAGAAGCGCTAAATAATCATATTAAACATTATCGACAACCTGATATGTTTCAAAAAGAACTTTCAATGGCATGGACGCACTCACAAGTCGCACTGTATCAGAGCGGAACCCAGCTTAAAGAAGCTATTATCTATCAAAAATATGCAACACCGCTTATTTATCCAGACCGCACATGGCGTCTTCCTTCTGAAATATTAGCAAAAACGCTAGGAAAACAGTCTGATCTTTGGCCCATGTCTATCTCAGGAGACAATCCACTCTGTCTTCTTAGGTTAAATAACGAGGGAAATATAGCTGTACTGCGCGAGCTCCTTAAAGCACACGAATATTGGCGTATGCGTGGACTCATTGTTGATTTGGTCATTCTTAATGAACAAACATTTTCCTATATACAAAATACACAACGCGCTCTTGAGTGGGTCTGTGAATCTTATTATCACCACACGCAAAAAACAGATGAACGCCAACATATTTTCATGCTTCGACGCGATCAAATGAGTGAACAGAGTTTTAAAACGCTTCTTGCATCAGCGCGTATCGTTCTTGATGCCCAAAATGGCTCTTTATCTGAACAACTTAAACGGCTTGATGAGAATGATTTTAATCTCACAATTCATAAAAATTATCAAGAATCTTATGATCAATTAGACTTGCCAAGATATAACGAAGGACAGCAATTTACAACACAAATTGAACAAAATCTTTTTTCTTCCATTGGTCTTATTAGCCAACAAAAACCATCCTCTTTTCTCCCAAATGGAGAAGATCTAAGATATTGGAATGGTTACGGTGGTTTTAATCAGCATAATCATTATGTAATACGTCTTCATGGACGTACCAATACACCGCATCCGTGGATTAATGTCATTGCTAATCACAGGTTTGGTTTTCATGTCTCTGCTGAAGGTGCAATTTTTACTTGGGCTAACAATAGCCGCGATTATCAACTAACTCCTTGGGCGAATGATCCAACGTCTAACCGACCAGGAGAAGCACTTTATTTGGTTGATCGCCAGTCTTTAAAACGTTTCTCACCCGTTTCTACTGTTGAATGTGACGAAAATATTGTCTATGAGGCGTGTCATGGGTTTGGATTCTCAACTTTTAAATCAACACATTCAGAAATCGCATTAGAACTGACCCATACACTTGATCCTGAAAAACCTATTCGCTTTTCACGTCTTATCCTTACGAATGAAGGGAAAAAACCACGCAGTTTACGCCTTTATAATTATGTTGAATGGGTTTTGGGAAATGTCCGTACAAAATATGCCCCCTTTATTGTTTCCTCTTATGAGGCTAGATGGGGTGCACATTTTATTCAAAATCCCTATCACATCGAGAAATATCAACAAGTTACATTTTTATCAGCCTCCGAAATGCCAACCAGTACGACCACCAATCGCGCTGAATTTATCGGTGCAACGGGAACCGTAACACATCCAAATGCGATCCATAAAGCTGGTGCTCTTTCGAATACCATTGCAGCAGGATGTGATCCTTGTTCAGCATTTGCCTATGATATTGATCTTTTGCCAGGGCAAACAAAAGAAATCATCTTCTATCTTGGCAGTGCTGAAAATAGGCAAGAAGCTGAAAAACTACTTGATCAAGCACGTGCAAGCGATTTTGAAATTCTGCTCACAAAACAAAAACAACAATGGAGTGATTTTGTTTCTCCTTTCCAAATCAAAACACCTGACTCTTCTTTTAATCTTATGGTCAACCATTGGCTTCCCTATCAAATTTATGCATGCCGCATCATGGCACGCGCAGGCTTTTACCAAGCGAGTGGTGCATTTGGCTTTCGTGATCAGCTACAAGATAGCTTGTCTTTGTTATTGCTGGAACCACAATTGGCTCATGACCAATTGTTAAATGCTACAGCGCACCAATTTCTTGAAGGGGATGTGCAACATTGGTGGTTGCCTGACACAAATGCTGGTGTTCGTACATACATTTCTGATGATATCGTTTGGCTTGCATATGCAACAGCTCTTTATGTCAATACCACTGGCGATGATGCCTTTCTTGATACGCTCATTCCTTTTATTGAAGGTGATGTTCTCAAAAGTGGGCAACAGGATGCTTATTTTCAACCCACCCAATCCTCAAAGGTTACAACAGTTTATGAACATTGTGCTTTAGCTTTAGACCTTGCCATTAAACGCTGCGGACCACATGGTCTCCCTCTTATTTTAGGTGGGGATTGGAATGATGGCATGAATTTGGTAGGTGTGGAAGGAAAAGGCGAAAGCATTTGGTTAGGATGGTTTCTTGGGTACACATTACAAGCATTTATCTCTTTAGCAAAAAAACGTGGTGACAATAGCCATATGCAAATATGGAGTACGTATCTTGAACATTTAACAAAATCCTTAGAGAAAAACGGTTGGGATGGTGCTTGGTATCGACGTGGTTATTTTGATGATGGAACACCTCTTGGCTCTAAAATCAATGATGAATGTCAAATTGATACCATTGCTCAATCTTGGGCTGTCATTTCTCAAATGGCATCGCCTGAACGTCAAAAACAAGCAATGACATCAATGCTAAAGCATCTCTATGATAAAAAAGGTGGACTCATTCGCCTTTTTTGGCCGCCTTTTGATAAAAGTACACTCGAGCCTGGTTATATAAAAGGTTATCCTCCAGGAATTCGAGAAAATGGTGGTCAATACACGCATGGTGCCATTTGGAGTATTTTAGCATTGGCTGAAATGGGACAAAACGATGAAGCTTATGCTTTATTTTCCGCGATTAACCCTATTAATCATGGACAAGATCCTGAAACTTATCGTGTTGAACCTTATGTGATGGCGGCAGATATTTATGCTGTTGAACCACGATGTGGTCAAGGCGGTTGGACTTGGTATACGGGTTCAGCTGGTTGGTTTTATCGTGCCGCAACACAAGCGATTCTTGGAATACAGCGTCAGGGAGACCTATTGTTTTTGCAGCCACATTTACCCTCTATTTGGCCAAAATATGAAGCAACAATGAAGTTTTATGATGCCGTTTATAGCATTAAAGTAAAATGGGGACCTAAAAATATGCTCTATGTTAATAGCAAAGAATATACCGAATTTCATACAGGGATAAAGTTACAAAAAACAGGTCAGCATGAAATTATACGTATTGTCAAATCTTAAAGATGAAAGATGAAAAAAGAGAGCAGACTTTTTATTCTTGTTCAAAACTGTAGAGTTGTTATATTGCACCGCCTATATTAGCCGTGTTGGTGCATAATGTTTTAGATTTTATGAAAATGAAAGAAAAAGGTTATGAATCATCCGGATATTGCTAGACGTGTTTACAATCACACTTGGAAACTTGATCCCATTATTCGGTCACTTCTTGATACGGATTTTTATAAGCTTCTAATGGTGCAGATGATTTGGGGGTTATATCCTAATGTTAATGTTACTTTTTCCCTCATAAATCGCTCTAAAACAATACGTCTTGCCGATGATATTGATGAGAGTGAATTGCGTGCCCAACTTGATCATGCTCTTAGTTTGCGCTTTACAAAAAAAGAAATGATTTGGCTTTCTGGTAATACATTTTATGGACGCAAACAAATTTTTGAACCGGATTTTCTTCAGTGGCTTGAGAATTTTCAACTTCCAGAATATGAACTCACCCGCAAAGATGGCCAATATATCCTTCATTTTCATGGACCCTGGGCCCATAGTTCCATGTGGGAAATTCCTGCCCTTGCTATTATTAGTGAATTACGTTCACGTGCTGCTCTCAAAAAACTAGATCGTTTTGCTCTTGATGTACTTTATGCGCGTGCTAAAGCAAAAATGTGGAGTAAAGTTGAACGTCTCAAAAAATTGCCTGATATTAAAATATCTGACTTTGGGACAAGGCGCCGCCATTCTTTTTTATGGCAGCGCTGGTGTGTGGAAGCATTAAAAGAAGGCATTGGTAATTCTTTTACTGGAACGTCTAATGTCCTTCTCGCCATGGATACAGATTTAGAAGCTCTTGGAACCAATGCTCACGAATTGCCCATGGTTATTGCTGCTCTTAGCAACAACGATGATGAATTACGCAGAGCTCCGTATCAAGTTTTGCAAGATTGGAACCGTTATTATGGTGGAAATCTTCTCATTGTTTTACCAGATACCTTTGGTACAGAAGCATTTTTACGCGATGCTCCAGATTGGGTAGCAGATTGGACGGGGTTTAGACCTGATAGTGCACCCCCTATTGAAGGTGGCGAACGTATTATTCAATGGTGGAAAGAAAAAGGAAAAGATCCACGCGAAAAACTTTTAATTTTTTCTGATGCTCTTGATGTCAATACAATCGAAAAAACCTATCATCATTTTCATGGAAGAGTGCGCATGAGTTTTGGATGGGGAACTGATCTTACCAACGACTTTGCGGGCTGTGCACCTCAAGAAATTGCAACACTTGATGCTCTTTCCCTTGTTTGTAAGGTGACCTATGCCAATGGTCGACCAGCCGTAAAACTTTCAGATAATGCTGAAAAAACTATCGGTAATCCAGAAGAAGTACAACGTTATCTCAATTTTTTTGGTAATAAAAAGCGAATTGCTAGACCTATAAAGACATAGTTTCCGGTTCTTTAAAACAAGTATATTGACTCATCATATTGTTTATAAGATTGATTTTTGTCCTCCCCTAAGGATGAGGATTCTTAACCTTTGCTGGTCTGTAAACAGTTCGGCTGTTTTTGAGCAGATTCTACTTGGCCTACCACGCATACGCTTCACTTACATAAGGCGCGATAGATAAGACTTAAAAGTATTTACGACGCATTAAAAAAATACTTAACGTGCCAAGGAAGTTTAGCCAAGGAGATTTTCTCATTTTAACCCTGTTAAATCAAGCACACTCATCTCCTTGCATGTATGAAGGTTTTCAAGTTCTAAGGGTTATTGTTGTAGTTTGACAGTAGGTTTTATACTAAGTGGGAAGAGGTTGGATTAAGTAGGAATACGTGGTAATTTGTTGTTTTTATATACAATTTTGGCCATTAAATGCGCGTTTTATCAAAATAGATTTTGACACCTAAAATTGCAAAAATGACCGAAAATCAGAAAAAAGTGCGTTTCCATAAGTAAAAATGAGAAAAGACTTTCAAAACCCTTTGAGAACACCTTTAAACTCTTTGAAAAAAATAAATTGGTACAAAATCTAGTGCCAAAATATACAAAACCAGATGACAAGCTATAATTGTAGCATTAGGAATTACTAAGGCAACATTGGAGGATGACAAATAGCATGGTGACTATTGGTGTGCATTTTGAAAGGCAAGGATGATGGTGCTCAAATAGATTTTATACACTTTACAGGAGATTTTACTTTATCCATGTATGGTCTGCTATTATGAAATGAGTAAAGCGTTGAGAGATGTTTCATTAAAATAAATGTGTAAATAACATGATTTGGGAGACCTTTTGTTTTACGTGATGGGCATGACTTCATTAAAAAACAGAGAATGCAATAATATTTTTATTTCGAATAAGCTTTATACAAAGACAGAGAAATTATTTATTCGCATATTATAATAAGAATGCGTGTATGTATAAAACAATTTGAAAAGCTCTGTTGTTTCTTATGAATTATTCTTCAGTTAATAACAGATGTAACATTAAAGATTGATATAATGGACCGGCTTCTTAACTGTATAAGTATAAAATGATGGTGTTTAGTAAGCTTTGTATTATATCCTCATTAAGAGATATGAAAAAAAACGAAATGTCTTTTAGAAAGAAATGACTATCATATCAATGACTTTTCAATGATGTATATGTAGAGATTCATACAAACATGCTTTACAAAAATAATGACTCTCTTCCATGAATGTGATTTATCATTGTTTACCAAGTAAGAACATTTTGAGTATTCATAAACAACTTTCTTTGTTCATAAAAATTATTTCACAGACATATTATTAATTAATTGCGTTCAAAAAGCTTGCTATTTCATATGCATTTTGGGAATGGAGAGCTTATATTCAAAACTTAAAAGTTCTCATAGTTTTTACAAATAAGTCGAAGCTAAAAAGAGTATCCCATAAAGTCTTTTTTATCATTAATAAGATGGACGTGTTACAATATAAATGGCAATCAGCAATAATATAACCGCAACAAGTAAAGAAATCCATAAAGGAGGGTGTAGCATTACAAAAAAGGATAAAAATCCTCCTGTCATACTCATCATTGCAAAAACTTTAACGAATGGAGAGATTGCTTTTTTTTCTTCCCATCGCTTAATAGGGGGACCAAAAATACGATGATTATTCAACCATTGATGAAAACGTGGAGAAGAACGCGTAAAACACCATGAGGAAACCAATAAAAAAGGCACAGTTGGCATAATAGGTAATACGACACCGATAATACCTAATATAACCATCGCCCACCCTGCTATATAATAGCAGATACGTAAAGGGTGCGATATCTTCAAATCTTTTTTCATTTTCTCGTACTATTTTCCTCTACGCAAAACCCTATACAAAAACATTGTATCTGTTTTTTTCTGTTTACATGTCTGAGTGTACAATTACGCTCTATCCCTTCATGCGTAAGTGTCTTTGCTGTTATAAGTTCCTTGAAAATACCGAATAGCTTACACAATATTATAATCATTTTAAATGATTTCAAGAAATGAGAAAAAGTTTCAGAAAAAAATAAAAAGGCTGCAGAATAAATCAATGCAGCCTCTTAATTAAAATGCAGTCTTGGGGGGGGGGAGAATATACACTGCATTCGTTGCTAGGCATTAGGAGGAAAAATAACCTAACAACCCAATCTCTAACTAAAATAGGCACGAGAAACAATACATAAAAATGCATGGCTGATATGCATGAATTTTAACACTTTCAAGTCTCTTGAACTGTGCTTCGACGAAAGAAAATCATCATGAAAGTAGCCATAAAAATCAACGTCAAGATCAACACAATTGTGGAAGCAGAGTCAGAGCCGATAAATAAGCTGAGATAAATCCCTAAAAAACCAGAAAAAGCTGCAACAAGTATTGCGATCATTAACATAAAAGAAAACCGCTTTGTGACAAGATAGGCAATTGCTCCTGGTGCTATCAGTAAAGAAATAACGAGCACGATACCTACAGCTTTCAAGGCCGCAACAATTGTAAGAGAAATCATTGTTAGAAGGGTATAGTGGAGTAGAGATATTGGTAAACCCATTGCACGTCCTTGAACTGTATCAAAAATATACAGCATAAAGTCGCGCCATTTTGCTGCTAAAATAAAAGTGACAATAGCAGAAATGATTGCTGTCTGCGTAATATCAAGCCAGTTAACACCCAAGAGATTACCAAATAGAATATGATTTAAATCTAAGCTACTATAAATAGATGTGGCTAAAACAAGCCCCAAACCAAACATTGAAGAAAAGACCACCCCCATCACCGTGTCCTGTTTGATACGGCTATTGCTTCCTAAAAAACCCGTTAATAGTGCACACACCATTCCTGCAACAAAAGCACCGCAAGTAATCAAAGTCATTGTAATATTCTCGGGACGCATATGCTGAATCCAAGCAAATGGCAAAGAAGTTAAAAATGCAATTACCCATGGTGTTGTCATATAACCAACAACAACACCGGGAAAAACTGCATGGGAAATGGCATCGCCTAACAGTGCCCATCCTTTTAAGATAAGAAAGCAGGAAAGCATTGCCATTGGAACAGAAAGAATCATGACAATAAACATACCCTTAAGCATAAAAGAAAATTGAAACGGAAGCAGTAATTGATCAATCATGATAATATCACACCCTTTTTTGCCGCATTTATACGTAAGCGTGCAGCAATAAACCCGTGTTTAGGAGCAAAAATAAAAGCCAAAATAAATAAAAATGCTTGAAAAAGTACTACGACCCCGCCTGTTTGCGCATTCAAAAAATAACTTACATAAACACCCAAGACACTTGTGAATGTTCCAATTATAACTGCAATAATCAAGACATTTACGAAACGATCACTTAAAAGATAGGCTGTTGCCCCAGGTGTCACAACAAGACAAATGACTAAGAACGCTCCAACGGTTTGCATGGCAGCAACCGTACAAGCGGCCAGCAATGTGAAAAAGAGAATCTTTAAAAACTTTACGTTTAATCCAATGGCGTGCGCATGCGTTTCATCAAATAATGAAACAAGAAGATCTTTCCATTTCAAAAGCAATATAAGCAAAGAAAAAAATCCGATAAAAGCCAATTGTAGAATATCTGTTGAACTAACTGCTAAAATATTTCCCAAAACAATCGTATCAATATTAACAGCCATTGGTTTTAATGATTTGAGAAATAACCCAAAGGCAAAAAAGGAAGAAAAAATGAGCCCAATAATGGTATCTTCTTTAAGTTTTGTTCGATGGTTAAAAAAGAGCATTGCTGCTGCTGCAAGACCACCAGAAAAAAAAGCGCCGAGTGAAAAAGGTAACCCTAAAAGGTAAGCTCCTGCTACACCAGGAACAATCGAATGGGAAAGTGCATCACCAATCAATGACCAACCTTTTAACATCAAAAAAGCCGAAAGAAAGGCACAAACACACCCAACTAACCCAGAAACCCACATTGCATTCACCATATATTGATAGCTCAGTGGCTCAAGCAACCAAGAAATCATGCAACGTGCTCCACTCTTTCAATATCTTCACAAACTGCAGACTGCTTTCTTCCCATGAAAACATCATTTTTTTTTGTGCTTTGAAGATCAAAAATATGGTGGTGCAAAGACCCTCCAAAAGTTTTTTCCAGATTTTGCTTTGTAAAGATTTTTTCAGTTAATCCGGAAGCTAACACTGTTCCTTTTATTAAAACCGTATGATCACAAAATTCACGAACAGAGCCCAAATTGTGAGTTGAAACCAAGATCACAGCTCCTTCTTTACGAAGATCTTGTAACAAAGCAATGATTTTATCTTCTGTTGTAACGTCAACCCCTGTAAACGGCTCATCTAATAAAATAGCTTTTGCTTTTTGTGCAAGAGCGCGTGCTAGAAAAACACGCTTTTTCTGTCCACCAGAAAGTTCTCCAATTTGGCGCTTAGCAAAAGCCAGCATATCAACACGTTCTAAGGCAATACGAACGGCTTCATAATCTTGTGTACGGGCATAGCGAAAGAAATTCATATGACCGTACCGCCCCATCAATACAACATCTTCAACCAAGACAGGAAAATTCCAATCGACATCTTCACTTTGAGGAACATAAGCAATAAGATTTTTTTTCAAAGCTACATCAACGGGCAAATCAAACATGCGAATTTTTCCCTTTGAGGGGCGTACAAACCCCATGATCGCTTTAAATAACGTTGACTTACCGGATCCATTAACACCAACCAATGCCGTAATAGAACCCTTTGGACTTTCAAAATTCACTTCGCGTAAAGCTGTATGTCCATTACGATAAGTTACCGTTACCCCTTGGGCAAATATTCCACATTCCGTCATTGGCTTTTTACTCCCTCTGCTAGAGCCTTGCTAATACGCCCACTCGTGACACGTAATAAATCAATATAAGTGGGGACCTCACCATTTTTCTCACTAAGAGAATCAACATAGAGAACACCACCGTATTTAGCCCCTGTTTCTCTGGCAACCTGCTTAGCAGGCGCAGGGGAAATAGTGCTTTCAGAAAAAACTGCATGAATATTGTATTTGCGAACCATATCAATAACATGCTTGACTTGCTGTGGTGTTCCTTGTTGGTCAGCATTGATGGGCCATAAATAAAGTTCTTTTAGATCAAAATCACGCGCCAAATAGCTAAAAGCCCCCTCACTGGTCACAAGCCAACGCTTATCTTGCGGTACGGCTTCTAATTCAGCCCTAATTGGATCAATCGTTTCACGAATTTTCTGTTTATAAATTTCAGCATTCTGTTTATAAATTTCAGAATGTTCAGGGTCATATTTTACAAAAGCATCGCGAATATTATCAACGTAAATCAAAGCAGAGGTCGGTGACATCCACGCATGAGGATTGGGTTTACCGCTAAAGGGGCCCTCACCAATTTTAATGGGTACAATACCTTTTGAAACAACAACACTTGGAACATCCTTGATATTTTGAAAAAACTTTTCAAACCAAAGCTCTAACTCTAAACCATTCCACAATACAAGGTTAGCTCCCTGAGCACGCATAAGATCGCGTGGGGTGGGTTGATATTCATGAATTTCCGCACCTGGTTTTGTAATGGATTCAACATCAGCGGCATCACCTGCTACATTGCGTGCCATATCAGCAATGATAGTAAATGTCGTAACAGCTTTAAATTTACCAGCACACAAAGCAAAATTGGGTGTAAAAAAAATAACACTTCCAAAAACTATGGTGAAAAACGTTCTTACGTTCATTGATTCTCTCTTTTCTTTATATGCCTTCTTTTTATTGCAAATAATTTGCATTATCATTTAGCAATAGCAGTTATCTTTTACATTTGCAATGAAGGATTAAGAGAAAAAATAACTTTTCAAGATGTTTAAAAACAGTTTTTTTATATTGAAAAAACTGATGATTTAAGCAGCTTGTTTTGGTAATAAAATCCCCTTTCAAGAAGCTCTATAGCTCTTGAGTGCTAAACAAAAAGGGAGTACTCAAACAAGCTCCCACTTCATGTAAAATATCTCATAAAAAATGAGAATACTCAGTAGCGCAAATATGCACCTGTCATTTTGGTAACATTATCCACGATTTTTGAGGCAAGCTTTTCTAAATCTTCATCTGTTAGAGTCCGTTCTATGGGCTGAATAGTTACTTCAATTGCGACAGATTTTTTATCTTCACCAAAGCTTAAATCTTCAAAAATATCAAAAACCTGCACTGAATGAATAAGTTTTTTATCAGCTCCACCTGCCGCACGAATAATAAGAGAAGAGGCAACAGTTTTATCCGCTATAAAGGCAAAATCACGCCGCACCATTTGAAAAGGTGAGAGTTTCAAAGGAGGACGGCTTTTGGTCGTTTTTTTCTTTGATTCTGGAATTCGATCTAGAAAAATTTCAAAGCCGCATAAAGGACCACTGACATCTAACGTTTCTAATGTAGCAGGATGAAGAACACCAAAAAAACCAAGAATAATCTTTGATCCAAGTTTTATGACTCCTGAACGACCTGGATGATACCAATCAGGTGCCCCAACTTCAATCTGCACTTTCCCAACATCTATATCGCATGCTTCTAAAACAGCCAAAGCATCTGCTTTGGCATCAAAAACATCAACGACTGTTGCATTTCCATTCCAAAAACGCCCAGCCCCTTTAAATTGCTCTGTTCCGCGACGAATTCCGCTAACAACACTGTGTTGTTTATCAGGGGCGTCGCCTTCATAAATACTGGATATTTCAAACAAAGCAAGATCGGAAAAACCACGATCAGCATTTCTCTGTGCCGCCATAATCAAACCAGGTAAAAGGGAAGGACGCATTACTGACATATCAGCAGCAATAGGATTAACTAATTTAAGCTCTTCTTGACCTCCTCCAAAAGCAAGAGCTTGATTTTCAGAAATAAAAGACCATGTTACCGCTTCTTTCATACCACGTTGTACTAAAGCCAAACGTGTAGCACGTGAACGAATTTGTGCGCATGTTAAAATTTGATCTTTTCCTTCTGCAAAGTTTTCCAAAGGAATAGGTTTAATTTTATCTAACCCATAAATTCTCATGACCTCTTCCACCAAATCGGCTTTACCCATAATATCAGGGCGCCATGATGGTACTTTTACCGTAACGACATCTCCTTTTCCTTCAACGAAAAATCCAAGTTTTGTTAAAATAGAGCTGACTTTTTCAGGTTCTATTTCCAAATTTGTTAAACGTTTAATTTCAGAAAAAGGAAAAGCGATCTGTTTGATTTTTTGTTGCTGATAGCCAACGATTCTTTTTTTAGATACTTCACCACCACAAAGACGTAAGACCAATTCTGTTGCAATTTCAAGCCCTGTTTCTATAAAAGCCGGATCAACACCTCGTTCAAATCGATAACGTGCATCACTGATAAGACCTAATGCTCTTCCTGTTTGTGCAATGCTTTGCGCATCCCAAAGCGCCGATTCAATAATAACGCGATGTGTTGTTTCATCACAACTCGTTCTTTCACCGCCCATGATGCCGGCAATCGAAACAATTCCCTCGTCATCTGCAATGACACAATTCTTAGCGCTCAAATGATAGATTTTTCCATTCAGTGCTTGAAGCTGTTCTCCTTCATGCGCGCAACGTACACACAAATTACCTTTAATTTTATCTGCATCAAAAACATGGAGTGGACGACCAAGGTCAAAACTGATGTAATTGGTCATATCAACAAGCGCATTAATCGGTCTCAAACCAATTGCATTCAAACGTTGTTGCATCCACTGTGGTGATTCGCCATTTTGAACATTGCGTACTTCACGCCAAGCGAAACCTAAACATAATGATGAACCTTGCGAAAAATCTAATGAAACATCGAGAGGTGTTTCAAAAGCAGTATCAAATTTTGGTAAAGACAATTCTTTTAATTTTCCAATTCCAGCGGCAGTAAGATCACGGGCAATACCGCGAACACCTGTACAATCAGAGCGATTGGGAGTCAAACCAATATCAATGATCGGATCATCTAAACCAGCATAAGCTGCAAATGAATTTCCAATAGGTGCATCTTCTGGAAGTTCGATAATCCCGTCATGCTCATTTGATAATTCAAGCTCTGCTTGCGAACACATCATCCCAAAACTTTCAACCCCGCGGATTTTTCCTACAGATAATGTCACATCGAGTCCTGGAATATAAGTGCCTGGTAGTGCCAGAACACCAATAAGACCTGCACGTGCATTTGGTGCTCCACAGACAACTTGAACAGGTGTGGAAGTTCCTGTATCGACGGACAGAATCTGGAGTTTATCTGCATCAGGATGTTTTATTGCTGTTAAAACTTTTGCAATCACAAAACCTTTTAAAGAAGACCGATCATCAACGTGATCAACCTCAAGACCGATAGCGGTTAATTTTTCACAAATTTCATCCAAAGATGCATTTGTCTCTAAGTGATCTTTTAACCAGGACAATGTAAACTTCATTTTAAAACCTCACATGAAAGCGATGACTAAGATCACACATTTCTATTAGGAAAAAAAGCAGGCATATCAAAGCAACGAAAGCCATAATGGTCTAACCAACGCAGGTCAGCATCAAAAAAAGCCCGCAAATCAGGCATACCGTATTTCAACATGGCAATACGATCAATGCCCATTCCCCATGCAAAGCCTTGATATTCATCGGGATCTAAACCAACATTTTTCAACACATGAGGATGCACCATTCCGCATCCTAAAATTTCCAACCAACCCTGTCCTTCACCAAATTTTATTTCTGAACCAGAACGATCACATTGAATATCCACTTCCATAGATGGTTCGGTAAAAGGGAAAAAAGAGGGACGAAAACGCATTTTTACAGAGGGAACTTCAAAAAATTCTTTACAAAAGGTTTCATGTAGCCACATCATATGGGCAATGGTGGAGGTTTTATCAATGACAAGACCTTCTACCTGATGGAACATAGGAGAATGCGTTGCATCCGAATCCATGCGGTAAGTTTTTCCAGGAATAATGATCCGTATCGGTGCTTTTTGTTTTTCTAGTGTACGAATTTGTACGGGTGATGTATGGGTTCGCAATAATTTTCTCTCTCCCATTTTATCAACATCAAAAAAGAAGGTATCATGCATTTCACGCGCTGGATGCCCTTCAGGAAAATTCAATGCTGTAAAATTATAATAGTCTGTTTCAATATCTGGACCTTCGGCAAGAGAAAAACCCAACTTCGTATAAATGGCAATAATTTCCTCAATCACTTGTGAAATAGGATGAATACGCCCCCGTTCTATAGGTGAAGAGCGAACAGGCAAGGTAACATCAACTGTTTCACGAGAAAGACGGGCATCCAGTGCCTGTCTTTTCAGAAGATCACGCTTTTGTGCCCATAATTCTAAAATGCGATTTTTTAATCCATTAAGAACAGGTCCAACTTTATGGCGCTCGCCAGCATCCATTTTTCCTAATTCTTTTAATTTTTCAGAGATACTACCTTTTTTACCCAATGCTGAAATACGCACTGTTTCAAGTGCTTGTTCATCACCTGCTGCCTCTAAGGCTAAACAAATTTCTTGTTCCAGACGCTCAATATCATTCATATTTTTGCCTATTTTCTAATAAAGAAAAACCCGCACTCGCAATAGCCAGCACGGGACCTCGAATAAATAAATGCTTTAAGAGAACACGACTGGCTTACTTGACAGCGCCTTCAAAAGCATTAGGTGTTGTGTCTTTTAAATATTCTAAAGCTTTTTTTGCTGAAGCGACTAGAGCTGAAAATGCTTCCGCCTCGTGGATTGCTATGTCTGAAAGAACCTTACGATCAACTTCAATACCAGCTTTTGATAAGCCATCAATAAAACGTCCATAAGTTAAACCTTCTGCACGAACAGCCGCATTAATTCTCTGAATCCACAAAGCACGGAAAGTACGCTTTCTATTTTTGCGGTCACGATAAGCATACTGCTTTGAACGATCAACTGCTGCTTTAGCAGCACGAATGGTATTTTTACGTCGACCATAAAAGCCTTCAGCTTGTTTAAGAACTTTTTTGTGCTTAGCGTGTGCTGTCACACCTCTTTTCACACGTGCCATGTTATAATCTCCTCAAAATCAAAAGCGCAAGGTTTAAATACCATTCGGCAAATAATGCTGAATGACTTTTTTAGCATCTTGTTCACACAAAACCATTGTTCCACGTGCATCGCGAATAAATTTATTCGAACGCTTAATCATGCCGTGGCGCTTACCAGCAGCTGCTACTTTAATTTTACCTGACGCAGTGATTTTAAACCGCTTTTTAGCGGATGATTTGGTCTTCATCTTGGGCATTTTGCTACTCCATACATTAATTGATTCAATCAAACATTTTATTTGATCAAGCGGACCAACGCTTGAACAAGCATTTAAACAGCCACGGCATGCCCTGCCGGGCGGCTCCAAAAATGTTCTCATAAGCCAGTATACACAAAATAGCAAGACCGTATTATAAAAAAATGGGCGCTCCATTGCCTTGAATTTCAACCAGAGGTGCCGGAATAGCATTTGTTTTGCTTGCGGCTTTACATAAATCGGCAATAATGCATTGCGCACATTTTGCTTGACGTGCTTGACAAATATAGCGTCCATGTAAAATTAGCCAATGATGCGCATGACGAAGATAATAGATCGGTATAACCTTTAATAATTTTTTTTCGACAATCTCTGGTGTTTTGCCAGGCGCTAAACCAAGACGATTGCTTAAGCGAAAAATATGTGTATCTACTGCCAATGTAGGTTGACCAAAAGCAACATTCAAAACAACATTAGCCGTTTTTCGTCCCACTCCAGGGAGGGACATAAGTGCTTCACGCGTATCAGGGACTTGACCGCCATATTGATTAATTAAACAGTTGCAAAGTGCATAAATATTGCGTGCTTTTGCTCGCCAAAGACCGATTGAACGGATATGAAGTGCTATTTCTTCTTCCCCTAATGCAACCATTTTTTCCGGTTGATCAGCAAGGCGAAATAATTCTTTTGTCGCTTTATTAACGCTTACATCTGTCGCTTGAGCTGAAAGTACAACTGCCACCAAAAGCGTAAAAATATTTGTATAGATAAGATCACTCTTAGGCGCTGGGCGTTGCACAGAAAAACGGCGAAATATTTCTGCAACTTCATCTTTATTATATAATATACTAGATAAATTTCGCGCTTTTGATAATTTTATGGTACGTTGAGTCATTGAACTCTCTTAATCTTCTCTCTTGAAGTTATCATTTACGCTCGCCATATGAGAGGAATGCAGCGAACACTTTGTATAGAGTTTGGTCAAGTAACGCCGCTTTTCAAAGAGGATACTCATGAATGACACATGTGACGCCTTTCTCCAATCCTTTTCTTTTAGGATTTGAAACCGTAGAAAAAACATTGCAACGTATCGGTAAAGCTGATGAAGCTTACCCAGCCTATAACATTGAACGTTTACATAAAAACGATGATGCAAATCATATCCGGATAACTTTGGCTGTTGCTGGATTTAAGATTAATCATCTTAATATTTTGCTCGATGATAATCAATTGGTTATTCATGGTAAACAAACAGACAACCAAAATCATCAATATTTATATCGCGGTATAGCTGCGCGACAATTCCAGCGAATCTTTATTCTTGCGGAAGGGATGCATGTCACAAATGCGGAGTTGAAAAATGGTCTTTTATCAATTAATCTGTATCAACCAAGATTAAAAAAAGAAATAAAACAGATTCCAATTAAAGTCAGTAGTGGTGAGTCATAAAAGTTAAGGCGTAAAGGAACCGTGAAATGGGAGAACATAAACAAAACTTATCGTTTCAGAACACAGCCTACTCTGATGCGGGACAAATTGCCTATTTAAAAAAAGTTTGTACAGATGACTTGGCTAAAAACTTTCCAGATCTTCCACCAATGACCCCAGGCATTACCATATGGGCTCTCTTTGGTGAAACAGGTTATCCTATCATTTTATCCGATGAACGCTCTATCGCTCTTGCTGGAGCCAATGAGCATGAACTACAAATTGTAACTCTGCACTAGATTTCCTTACGAGAAAAACGGAGTTCTTTATAAATTCTATTCGTTTTTCTCATAAAGGGTATAATGATATAAGACATTGATTTATATTCATAATTAATTTTTTACAACTGGAATGAGAGTCCCGAATATCATAAGGTTCTCTCATTTGAGATCTTCTTATGTTAAAACAATTAAAGTCACTTGCTTGATGTCATAAGCAAGGAGAGCCATGTGGATAAAAACACTTGAAGAAAGGAATAAAAATCTCTCTTTTTAATTGTCTTAATTGCCAAGGACTTCGCAACATTGGGGATGAGTAAAATGTATGATGGTGTTTGTTTTTTTCTTCATAAGTGGTGAGGATGCTTCTCATAAGTTTATATTATTCACGAGGGCTGTTATACCTTTATGGGCGCTGTCATGAACTGAGTTCGAGCGCAGTGAGAAATGTTTCTTTAAAACGAATACGTAAATTGGCAATACAAGTGTATTTTGTTTGGTGTGTTTTGTTCTTCCTAAGGGGGTAACTCCATTGAAGAGTGTGAAAAACAAAAGTATGAGACAGCGCCTCATCATTATTTAAAAGATATTACTATGGAAGCTTTTGAAAGGTGTAAAGCTGAATTGTAAGGAGATGATAGATTTTTACCACGATGCCTTTATATTCTTTCCAATTTCAGAAATTACGCAAATAGATATACGCAATATAGCCATCAAATCTGGCATACAAAAATCTAGAACAGTTCATACTGCACTGAATCGTCTTGACATTTTTCTCAAACATAGAGTTACGCAGGGATGAGATGTTGATTGATAAGGAATAGAAAAAACAAAAGCTTTATGAGGAAGTTGATGCAAATCTTTTAATTTTGTGCTTCAAATGTCTCAGTCCAAGGTATTTTTCTCTTTTGAATACTAAAGCTCTTGTTTTTATAATGAAGTTACAGCACAACAAGAAAAATGGAATTATTTGAGGGGAAAAAAATAATGCCTTCTTACCGTTCAAGAATATCGACTCACGGGCGTAATATGGCAGGAGCCCGCGGTCTTTGGCGTGCAACAGGGATGAAAGATGCAGATTTTGGTAAACCCATTATTGCGATTGCGAATTCTTTTACACAATTTGTACCAGGACATGTCCATTTAAAGGATCTTGGGCAATTGGTTGCACAACAGATAGCCGTTGCTGGTGGTGTTGCGAAAGAGTTTAACACTATTGCTGTAGATGATGGAATTGCGATGGGGCATGATGGAATGCTTTATTCTTTGCCTTCACGCGAAATTATTGCTGATTCTGTAGAGTATATGGTTAATGCACATTGTGCGGATGCACTTGTCTGTATTTCTAATTGTGACAAAATTACGCCTGGTATGTTAATGGCTGCTTTACGGTTGAATATTCCAACAATCTTTGTTTCAGGCGGTCCTATGGAAGCAGGTAAGATTAAATGGAAAGATCAAGATCTAATGGTTGATTTGGTTGATGCCATGGTCGCAGCAGCTTCAGAACAGAATTCAGAAGAAGAAGTTGCTGAAATGGAGCGCGCTGCTTGTCCTACATGTGGTTCTTGTTCAGGAATGTTTACGGCCAACTCTATGAATTGTTTAACGGAAGCATTGGGGCTTTCGCTTCCCGGAAATGGATCAATGCTAGCAACACATGCAGATCGACGGATGCTTTTTGAAGAAGCTGGAAAACAGATTGTTACATTGGTCAAGCGTTATTATGAAGAAGATGATGAAACAGTTTTGCCACGCTCTATTGCTTCACGCAAGGCTTTTGAAAATGCAATGACCGTTGATATTGCCATGGGAGGATCAACCAATACAGTACTGCATCTTTTAGCCGCGGCGCAAGAAGGTGAGGTGGATTTTACCATGACGGATATTGATCATCTTTCACGTCGTGTTCCTGTTTTATGCAAGGTTGCTCCTGCTGTTGCGAATGTGCATATGGAAGATGTTCATCGTGCCGGTGGTATTATGGGGCTTTTAGGCGAATTGGATGCGGCGGGACTCATTGATACGTCAACTTATACGGTTCACGCAAAAACGATGAAAGAAGCTTTGTACCGTTGGGATGTAAAACAAACCAATGAACCAACAGTTCGTGCATTTTATCGTGCTGCTCCAGGTGGCATTCCAACCCAAACCGCTTTTAGCCAATCTAGTCGCTATGAGACTCTTGATCTTGATCGTGAAAAAGGTGTGATTCGCGATAGGAAACATGCTTATTCACAAGATGGAGGATTGGCAGTTCTTTATGGAAATCTTGCAAAAGATGGCTGTATTGTAAAGACAGCAGGTGTTGATCAGTCAATTTTAACCTTTAAAGGTCCAGCAAGAATTTTTGAAAGCCAAGATTCAGCTGTTTCAGCTATATTAACGGATAAGATTAAAACAGGTGAAATTGTTTTAATCCGTTATGAAGGTCCTCGTGGTGGACCTGGAATGCAAGAAATGCTCTATCCAACGAGTTATCTCAAATCTAAAGGATTGGGCAAGGTTTGTGCACTTGTTACGGATGGGCGTTTTTCAGGGGGGAGCTCAGGGCTCTCGATAGGACATATTTCACCAGAAGCTGCTGAAGGAGGAGAAATTGCGTTGGTAGAAGAGGGGGATATCATAGAAATTGATATTCCAAATCGTAGCATTCATATATTGGTTGATGACATTGAAATGAGGCAGCGTCGTGCTAAGATGGAAGCAAAAGGAAAAGGTGCTTGGCAACCGGTTGAGAAGCGTCAGCGTAAAATTTCAAAGGCTCTCAAAGCTTATGCAGCGATGACCACATCTGCTTCAAAGGGTGCAGTTCGTAATATTTGATGAGATAAAGGATGCGTTTTAAGAGACATCTCTCAATGCTCCCAAGCGCATTTTGCGACGGTACCTATGAATGGTATAATGATAAATCCATTGAACAGCCCCATCTTTACGCTTGAGAAGAAGCAAGCCGGCACCATCACACACTTTGCCAGCTCATGGATGTTGCTACAATCCTTGGGGTTCATAAGAGGCATTTGTATTATAGTTTTTCCCACACACTCATCCCGCTTGTGATGTGCAAGCAAGTGATTTTGATTGGTTTAAGATAAACAGGCTTGAAATGAAAGAATCTTACGATATTTGGGGGGCTAATTCAAGTTGAATAACGCTAAACTTTAATTATAAATCAATGTATTGACTTATAAAAGAAAGAGTGTCCTCTAAGAGATTTTTGGTATCTTTTGCACGATATTCTAAGCGGATAAGTTTATGAGCTTATCAGGATATTTTGAGTTATCGTAAGTATGATTAAAAGGCGATGCATAAAATTTATAAAAGCTGCTGCGGATTTTTTTTAGTAGTTGTGTAAGACAGGTGAGGTCGTATCAAGCGCTTTTCATATCATATTCTAGTTTTATGCAAGGTTATGATCTCTTATTACTCATCTTATGAAAGATATTTATTGTACTGGTGATATTATTTTGTTGGGCTATAAAACACTGTCATTGAGACGTGGGATATAAGAAAGCTTTCAACATTTAAGTGTTTTTAACGTGAGTTGTGAATATTCTTAGGCTTGTTTGTCAAGTCCTTGTGTAAGTTAATTACATGAGTGGGAAGCTTAAGAAGAAGCCGCTAGAATTGGGACTGTTTACAGATCAAATTCGAGTGGAAATCTTCGTCGTTTAAGGTTGGGAAGGATTTCAAAAGCTTTTTTTAGGAAAATAAAATGCAATTAGAATATCATTGATATACTTAATTATATGATTCATGTGGAAGCAGTAAAAGAGTTCTTTATCATTTGAAATATAAAGAAAAAGCGTAATCTATTGCACGTGAATTTATCATGCAAAATGGGGTAGTATGATACACACAGACAGCTTTAAACCAACGCTGTTGCTATGAGTAGGATAATATTGAGCGTGAAAAAGCGTAATTCATTAAATATGCATGTTGGCAAGGTGGAGGAGAATTCAAGATAATCGTTGCAAAAAATGATTGTCTTGTAAAAAGAATCGATGTGGATCAATTTTTTTGTATAAGCGCCAAGATTGATCTAGGGAAATATGAAATATAATGCATAGGATTTTTCCTCTAGATGCATTCTACTTATCAAAATATATTGCGTAGAAAAGCAATAGGAATAAGGTAAACAAATATTTGTACCAAAACATATCAAAAAAGGACACTTTATTTCCTATTAAGAAAGCTTATTTAATAAAAAATAACATCTGTTTTCTATAGGGGGGTACTCTCTTCAAGCTGTTTGAGGTGGTAAATTGTTTCTAAAGCTTGCTTAGGAGAGAGTTCATCAGGATGGATATTTTTTAAAGCTTCGTGAAGAACACAATGTTTGTTTCTTTCTTCATTGACAGGAGATGTTGCTTTAAGAGAAAAGAGGGGTAAATCATCAATGAGTTTATGCCCTTTTCCAGCCATTTCACCTTGTTCTAGTTGATGGAGGACATCTGTCGCTCGTGTAATAACGGCTGGGGGAAGTCCTGCAAGCTTTGCAACTTGTACACCATAGGAACGGTCAGCAGCTCCTGGTATGACTTCATGAAGGAAAACCACATCACCATCCCAATTTTTGACTTTCATGGTTACATTATGCAGTCTATCAAGTTTTTCGGTAAGCGCAGTCATTTCATGAAAATGGGTAGCAAGAATAGCACGACAATGGTTAACTTCATGGAGATATTCAACGGCTGCCCAAGCAATAGATAGTCCATCAAAGGTTGATGTTCCACGTCCTATTTCATCAAGAATAACAAGGGAGTGGTGACTTGCATGGTTGAGAATCGTTGCTGTTTCAACCATTTCCATCATAAAGGTTGAGCGCCCTCGTGCAAGATCATCGGAAGCACCAACACGGCTAAACAGACGATCAACGACGCCAATATGCGCTGAAGTTGCTGGAACAAAGGACCCCATTTGTGCCATAATAGCAATGAGAGCATTTTGCCGCAAAAAAGTTGATTTTCCTCCCATATTAGGTCCAGTTAAAAGCCAGATTGCTGCATACTGTTGATTTTTTTGTACAGAGAGATCACAATTATTGGCAATAAAGGGTTCTGCGGCTTGTTTGCGGAGTGCTTGCTCGACGACAGGGTGGCGTCCTGCTGTAATATGAAAGGTCAGTGAATGATCAATTTTAGGGCGGCAATATCCTTGTTCTTCAGCAAGATGTGCTAGAGCGACAGAGACATCTAAAATTGCAAGTGCTTCAGAGGCTTTACGAATAAAGTCAACTTGTTCGGTAATTTCCTGAACGAGAATATCAAAGATTTCTAATTCAAGCGTCAATGCATGGTTGGCAGCATGGGCAATACGGCTTTCAAGGTCAGCAAGCTCTGTTGTTGTAAAACGCATAGCGTTTGCCATTGTTTGGCGATGAATAAAACGTGCTTTAGCCTGTGGATTATTTGTGAGAGCAGATGCTTGTGTACTGGTTACTTCAATGAAATAGCCTAGAATATTATTATGCTTTATTTTAAGTGTCTTAATATCTGTTTCTTGGGCATATTGCGCTTGAAGTTCAGCGATAACGCGGCGAGATTCGTCACGTAAAGCCCGCATTTCATCGAGTTCTTTATGATAATTGGAACGAATAAATCCCCCATCACGTTTAAGCAGTGGGAGATCATCAGCTAATGCTTGCTCTAAATGAATGTATAAAGCTGTGGGTAAGTTTGAGAATATCTGCTGTACATCACTTATTTCTTGAGGCAGGAGCTCATTATTAAGGAGTTGATGCAGTTCACGAATGATTTCAAAACCGCGTTGGATTGTCGCCATATCACGGGGTCCTCCTCGTCCAAGAGCCAAACGTGAAACGGCGCGGGGCATATCTGGTCCCCCTTTTAAAATAAGCTTTATCGCTTCTGCAAGAGAAGGATTACGTAGAAAAAAATCGATAGAATCCAAACGCGTATCAATCGCTGAAGGAGTGGTGAGGGGAGCAATAAGGCGGTCAATAAGAAGGCGTGACCCTCCTCCTGTTACAGTGCGATCAATCGCTTTTAATAAACTTCCATCCCGTTGACCTGATGTCGTACGAATAAGTTCAAGGCTTAATCTGGTTGCAGCATCAATAAAAAGAGTCGCACTTTCATTTTGGCGCTCAGGCTGCATGAGGGGAGGACGATGCGTGATTTGTGTTTTTTCGATATAACGAATAGCCGCCACAATTGCAGAGAGTTCGGAACGTGAATAATCGGCAACACCCTCAAGAGTTGAGAGTTTAAAATAATTGCAAATATCGCGTTCAGCGGTGAGTGCATCAAAGAGACAAGCAGGTTGAGGTGAAACGATACGATCAAGAACATTAAAAAGCGATTTGTGAGATTTATCATGAAAAAAGGAATCAGCAACAATGATTTCTTGTGGATCCACACGCATAATATCTGCCAAAAGTTTTTCTTGGCGGCTTTCTGTTACACGAAATATGCCTGTTGAGATATCAATCCAAGAAAGAGCAAACTCTTCTCCATCACTGGTTTTTATACGGGAAAGCGTCATCAAATAATTTGCACGCGTTGGATCAAGGAGTTTTTCTTCTGTTATTGTTCCAGGTGTTACAAGACGAACAACATCACGCCGAACAACAGATTTTGAGCCACGTTTTTTCGCTTCAGCAGGATCTTCTATTTGTTCACAAACAGCAACGCGATAACCACAAGCAATGAGTTTTTGCAAATAATCATCTGCCGCATGAACGGGAACACCACACATAGGAATATCTTGTCCTAAATGTTTTCCGCGTGCTGTGAGTGTGATTCCTAAAGCCTGAGCCGCTTCAATTGCATCATTAAAAAATAATTCATAGAAATCCCCCATTCTATAAAAGAGAAGGGAATCGTGATTGATGGCTTTGATTTCTATGTACTGCTCCATCATAGGTGTAAGACGTTCTTGAGAGGAAGCAGATGAGGAGGCAGGCTGTGGAATTAAATTATTTTTATGATTGTTTTTTTTATCCATTTGTACGAGGCCTGTTTCCTTTAAGTGAAGTTTTTACTCTTTTTTGTTTACTTCGATATTTATTTATCTCTAAATTGCAACGTATCATCAGATTTGCTAAGGCAAGAATAGCGATTTCTAACATATGAATCAAATTTAATAACTATACGCATTATCAAGCAAAATTTACACTGTTTTTGGAGAAAATAAAGTGAGATGAAAAAGAGCGAGCAGGATCAGAAAATGTCTCAAACTGTTTACAGTGCGAGCGAAAGAGAAGCTCTAGATTTTCATAGTCGTGGTCGACCAGGAAAGCTTGAGATTGTTGCAACAAAGTCTATGGCAACACAGCATGATTTAGCACTTGCTTATTCACCAGGTGTTGCAGTTCCAGTTAAGGCAATTGCTCAAAATCCAGCACTCGCTTACGATTATACAGCAAAAGGCAATCTTGTTGCTGTTATTTCAAATGGTACAGCTATTTTAGGGTTAGGCAATTTAGGTGCCCTTGCCTCTAAGCCGGTCATGGAAGGCAAAGCAGTGCTGTTTAAGCGTTTTGCGGATATTGATTCCATTGATTTAGAAATTGATATAAATGATACGGAAAGTTTTATCAATTTGGTGCGTCATTTAGAACCTTCTTTTGGTGGAATCAATCTTGAAGACATTAAGGCACCTGAGTGCTTTATGATTGAAAGCCGCCTACGCGAGGTGATGAATATTCCTGTTTTTCACGATGATCAACACGGTACAGCGATTATTGTTGCTGCGGGTGTTCTCAATGCTTTGACTTTAACAGGGCGCGATATGCAAAATACGCGGTTAGTCTGTAATGGTGCTGGTTCTGCTGGGATTGCTTGTATTGAACTGATTAAAGCAATGGGCTTTCGTTCTGAAAATATCATATTATGTGATACAAAGGGCGTGGTCTATGAAGGTCGTAAAGAGGGAATGAATCAGTGGAAATCTGCGCATGCTATTCGAACGGATAAACGTACGCTTATGGAAGCAATGGAAGGAGCAGATATATTTTTCGGGGTTTCTGCTAAAGGTGCCCTTACCCCTGAAATGGTAAAATCCATGGCGCCGCAGCCGATCATTTTTGCTATGGCCAATCCCGATCCAGAAATTACGCCGGAAGAGGTTATGCAAGTGCGTCATGATGCTATTGTTGCAACAGGGCGTTCCGATTATCCAAATCAGATTAATAATGTTCTCTGTTTTCCTTATATATTTCGTGGTGCGCTTGATGTGCGTGCAACAGTTATTAATGAAGACATGAAGATTGCTGCGGCAAGAGCTCTTGCTGATTTAGCGCATGAGGAAGTACCTGACAGCGTTGCAGAAGCTTATCGTGGAAAGCGATTAAAATTTGGTCCTAATTATATCATTCCCGTTCCTTTTGATCCGCGTTTGTTCACAGTTGTTTCAATAGCGGTAGCAAAAGCAGCAATGGAAAGCGGTGTTGCACAAAAGAACATAGATGATTTAGAGGCCTATGAGCGTGATTTAAATGCGAGGCGTGATCCTACTTCTTCGATAATGCGTGGGGTTTATAACCACGTTCGTCAAGCGCCAAAACAAATTGTTTTTGCAGAAGGTGAAGAAGAACAAGTTATGCGGGCAGCCGTTTCTTATGTTCATCAAAAATTAGGACAAGCGATTTTGGTTGGTCGGGAAGAGCAAATAAGAGAAGCAGCTGTTATCGCTGGAATTGATTTGGAGCGTGAAGGTATTTCTATTATAAATGCCAAGCTTTCTTGCCGTACAGATGCTTATGCGAATTATCTTTATAAAAAGATGCAGCGTCAAGGCTGGCTATTGCGTGATTGTCATCGTCGTATCAATAATGATCGCAATTATTTTGCTGCGTGTATGGTGGCACTAGGAGATGCTGATGCAATGGTTACAGGGGTGACACGCAATTATGAAACAGCGTTGATCGATATACGTCGGGCAATTGATGAAAAACCAAAAGAACGATTGATTGGTATTTCAATGGCCATTTGCCGTGGCCGAACTGTGTTTATTGCCGATACAGCTGTTTATGAAAATCCTAATGCTGAAGAATTTGCTGATATAGCGGAACAAACAGCTTCGTTTGTACGTGGATTTGGGTATCAACCACGGGTAGCATTTTTAGCATTTTCTACGTTTGGCTACATGAAAGGGCAGACGACGCAGCAAATTCAGGATGCAATTAATATTTTGCACGAACGCAAGGTTGATTTTGAGTTTGATGGAGAAATAAGCGCTGATGTGGCGCTCAATTCCAAATTGATGCAGCAATACCCATTTATGGGATTAACAGAGACTGCTAATATTTTAGTTATGCCTGGATATCACGCGTCTTCCATTGCCAGCAAAATGTTACAAGAACTTGGTGAAGCAACCATCATTGGTCCTATTTTAATTGGATTGGAAAAATCTGTCCAAATTGTACCATTTAGTGGAAGCGATACAGATGTTGTCAATATTGCAATGCTTGCGGCTTATCATGCCGCAAAAGCCGTCTAAAGGGAAAAAGCCCCTAATATACCAATATATATCAAGGGGCTTTTTGATAGCAAAAGAATAAACTTTTTAAGAGGGCTGTATTTGACTGTCTTTTTGTTCTTCAGCAAGACGCTTTTGGAAGAGTGCTGCAAAATCAATAGGGTCAATCCACAAAGGTGGAAAACCACCACTTTGAGTAGCATCAGATATAATTTGGCGAGCAAATGGAAATAAAAGACGGGGACATTCAATAAAGACCAGTGGCATAACATGTTCTTGTGGAATGTTTTTAAGGTGGAAAACACCACCGTAAATCAGTTCTACATGAAATAAGGTTTCAGTGTCATCATTGGCTTTAACGGAGAGAGACAAAACGACATCATAATTATCATCACCAATTGGGTTAGCATTGACATTGATGTTGATATCAATTTGTGGTGACTTTTCACGTGCACGCAATGAACGAGGAGCACCAGGGTTTTCGAATGATAAATCTTTTAAATATTGAGTTAATACGGCAAAAACCGGCTCTCCACCACTGTTATTCATTTCACCTTCGGCCATACGACGAACCTCTCTCATTATAATATGTATATTTATTTTAGATCTAAAGACCAGATTGGTTATCACGCCTTGCAAAAGGTTGCAAGAAATGCGCTCTTTATCTTGAATATTTTTTTAGTTTGTTACAGATTTTTTAGGCATTTCAATGGTTATCATCATTTTTGCGCCATGGAGATTCTGTCGTATCATGAATTGTGTAATCTTCTGCGTTAAGGTCAATTATTTTTTCAGAGTCATTTTTTCTTTTAGTATTTTGATTCATTTTGTTTTTTAATGATGAAAAGAAATGCCAAACAACAGAGCGAATTGGTTTAATAAGAAGTAATATTCCCAAGAGATCACTTACAAAGCCGGGAAGAATAAGTAAAATCGCACTGAACATAATGAAAGCATCATTGATAATATTATTTTCTAATGTGCGTCCTTGGATAAGTTCAGTTTGTATGTTTTTTAAAAGGCTAATCCCTTGAATTCGCAATAAAACAACCCCAACTATGGTTGTGAGAATAACCAGACTCAAGGTTGCTAAAATACCAATTTCTTGACCAACAAAGATAAAACCAGCAATCTCGATTAAAAGAATGCAAAGAAAGATAACAACAAAAAAACGAGGATTTATAGAATAAAGTTTTATCACATGAAAATTTCCTTCTGGATGAGTAGGGGGAGAAATTCTTAAGAGAACTCCGTTTAAATATAAAATCTATAAAAATATTTGAATGATAAGATTCCTTATTTTACATATTTATTGATAAATGGTATTGACTGCAATGTTTATTAGAGACTTAATCTTTGGAGATTGACAGCGCCTATGGAATTTGACGTTATACTTGTCATCGCTCTTGTTATTATGGTTGTTATTTTTGTGCAACTCCGTAATGTATTAGGGAAACGAATTGGGTTTGAAAAGCCACCCTTTGATCCTTATTCACGACGTTCTAAAAAACAAGATGAGACAGAAACGACAGATAATATTGTTTCGTTCCCTCATCAGAAAAATTCAGAAAAAGGCAATTTTAGTGAAATTGATGAAATTGCACCAGAGGGAAGTATTTTGAATAAAAATTTGCGAGCACTGCGTAAAATTGACCCGCATTTTTCTCCTCAATTTTTTATAAAAGGTGCACAAATTGCTTATGAAATGATTGTAACAGCTTTTGCCAAAGGTGATCGCAGTCAACTAAAAAGCTTGCTTTGTCAGAATGTTTTTGAAAACTTTTGTACAGCGATTGAACAACGAGAAAAAAACAAAGAAAGAATAGAGTTTACTTTTGTTGGAATTAATAAGATCGAGTTTGTCTCGGCGGCAATACAAGAAAAAGACGAACTTTTAACGATACGTATTGTCAGTGAGATGATTTCTGTTACTTATAATGAACAGGGCGAGCGTATAGACGGTGATCCTGATGCTATTGTAGAAATCAGGGATATTTGGACTTTTGTTCGCAATAGTTTATCGTCAGATCCCAACTGGAAGCTTTTTGCTACAGAAAATGAAAATTAAAATACTTTTTGTTTTTCTTCCATAAGCATTCAATGATTTATGAGAAATTAAAATGTCCTCAAATAAATGGAGACAAAAAAGAGATTTATTGGCTTCACAAGATCGCCTTTTATGGGAGATGGTTTGTCGTACGATAACACCGCTTCACGGTAAGATGCTCTCTTCTACTTCAGAAACTATTGCAAATATTAATGATAAAAAACAGCCTGTAACTCAAATCTCCTTATTGTCTCAGGAAAATCAACAACCCTCGACAATTATTAAAAGAGAAAAGAGGGCAGTTACACAAGCACAAAAGGTTCATTTCTTTGATCATGTTGCACATCGTAAAATTTCCCAAGGTCGTTATCCTCTTGAGGCGCGTCTTGATCTCCACGGTTATATGCAGGAAGAAGCTTATTTTTTCTTAAAAAAATTTCTACAATCCTCTCAGCAGAGAGGATTGCGTTATGTTCTTGTGATTACAGGAAAAGGACGATCCGTTGGGAGCGATGGAGCTTTGTATAGATTTGTTCCGTATTGGTTATCAACACCAGCTTTTCGATATTATGTCCATGCGTTTGAAAAATCAGCGCGTCAACATGGCGGAGAAGGTGCGCTTTATGTTTGGTTGCGCCGTTCCGTATTGTGAAAAGCAATGTGATGTTATTGTGGTCGTTTTAGGTTCAATATTGATTTTATAAGATATCGTATATTACAGGTTATAGAAAAGACGTGATAATATACTGATTAATAATGATAATTAATTATTTCCATATATTGCGCAAAAGCCTTAAATACAATATCCCTTTATTTTTTAATTTTCTTATAAAGGCTTATAAAGACCATTGTTTTACACTCTCTCATTGCCTCATACTTTTGTTTTTACAGATTTAATGTGATAACAGCACTCACGAAAAACAGAATGTTTCAGGCAGAACATACTTATACTACATATTCACATGCTTATTAAAAAAATATCTCCTAATATTTTCAAATTCATTTTATGGAAGGGCGTGTAAAAAGTAATCTCCATGAGGTGTACAAAATTCATTGTACACCACCATCTTTACACTTACATATAAAGTGCAAGGTCGGATATTCTAACGTGATTTACCACTTCCCAATATGGCGACAGCCCTTGAATTTCCCCTTAGTACTTGAGAAAGTTTATAAGCCGTGTGCTTTTCTTTAAGTGTTTTTACTCTACACGGCTCTCATCTCGTTTGTGATGTGCAAACGAAAGGTTTTTATTAATTCAATATAAGAAGACTTAAAATGAGAGAGTCTTATCATATTTGCGGATCTGATTCAGGATGTAAAATGATAAATTGTTTTATAAATCAATGCATTAATCTATTAAGTATATGAAAAATAAAAACATGAGAAATTAAGAAACTACGTTCTTCAAAAGATATTGCTACTATGGATAGTTTTAAAAACTGTATAACTGAATTAAAGAGAATCGTAAAAATAAACAACAATAGACATTTTACAACACATAGCCACACACTCGCATCAAAAGATACAATTTACGATGAATGCTTTCATGAAGAAATTTTTTCATTCATTAAAGAACAAATTTCTTTCTCATAATAATTCAATAATTAAAAATAATGAGACGTAGAATACGAGATTCAATCGGAGGATATTACACTCTTATCCGACGTCTTTCAGATATTGGTTGAAATGCTAGCTTAGCGTGAAAGGCACAATAAGGGCTATTTTCATCAGAATCTGCACCACAAAAATGAAAATCTGCTGATAATGGATCGCCAACCGGCCATCTACATGTATTTTCACTCAATTGTAGAAGATTAAGTTGACGTGATATAGGCACAACTACATTGGATTTTGTGGACATATCAACTTCTTTTACATCTTCCACTACAAATTCTGTCTTTAAAGCGGTTTCTTCAATACTTACAGCTGATGTGTTTATTGGCGATACCGTGGATGTGTTGCGACGCACACGTGGAGATGATGAGCTGCTGCTTCCCACAGGAGTTTTTTGCGAACGCGTGCTTCCTTGTGCTGTCTTACCACGACCTGGTAACTTTAATCGATGTACTTTGCCGATGACTGCATTTCTGCTGACCCCACCTAATTGAGCAGCAATTTGACTTGCACTTAATCCTTCACTCCAAAGCTTTTTAAGAAGCTCAACGCGTTCACATGTCCAACCCATACCAGCACTCCATTCCGATTACGTCACTAAGATGCTCTCCCCCTTTGCATCTTCAAATGTTTCAATAATGTTTTCATTGCACTGAATGAAAGAACTTTACACTCTAAACGAGCATAAAAAAATCATCCAACCTATGGAACTCACAAATCAAAACACATCATTCTTTTCACTATATCATAAATTACAATATGCACTCACTTTATGACAAGAGTCTTTGCCTTTTGAAGAGTTTATTTAGAATGTTTTCCCCAACTTGCCAATCAATCATAGGTTAAGCTTTCACTTTTGTTTAGGTTTTTTTCCAAAACGCTTATTTATAGAACCTTCATTGACTTTTTTTCAATTGGTGTAATGATCTATTCCATAGGTGTAATCATTAATCGCAATGAAAGTTGAAAGCACCGTAACGAAATGTACCATGTTGTTTTATTTGTAGTGTTGCTTTGTATATATATTGAAAAGGTTAAAATATAAAGGAAATTATGATGGACACCATCTCTGTACAACCACTTTATGAATGCTTCGCACGACGAAATTTGCATTTTGAACAAGGGCATGGTGTATGGCTTATTTCCGATAAAGGAGAACATTATCTTGATTTCACATCTGGCATTGCTGTTAATGCATTAGGGTATTCACATCCAAAATTGGTTGATACACTCAAAATACAAGCTGAAAAGCTTTGGCATGTTTCCAATCTTTTTCAATCTCCTGAACAAGCAGCTCTTGCTACGCGGCTTTGTGCAAATAGTTTTGCAGATAAGGTTTTTTTCTGCAATTCAGGCACTGAAGCATTAGAATGCGCATTTAAGACAGCGCGTCATTATTACTATGCCGCTGGTCATTCAACACGCATTGAAATAATTACTTTTGAAGGGGCATTTCATGGACGTACACTTGCAGCACTTGCTGCGACTGGGCATGAAAAATATCTTGAAGGCTTTGGACCTAAAGCTGGTGGATTTATTCAAGTCCCTTTTTGTGATGAAACCGCTTTGCGTAACGTTATTAATAAAAATACCGCCGCTATTCTTATTGAACCTATTCAAGGAGAAGGAGGAATACGAACGGTCCCTCATGAATATTTAAGATTTTTGCGCAAAATATGCGATGATAATGGTCTGTTATTGATTTTAGATGAAGTCCAAACGGGTGTAGGACGAACAGGAAAGCTTTTTGCCTATGAATGGAGTGATGTCACGCCTGATATTCTTACCCTTGCAAAAGGACTAGGAGGTGGATTTCCATTAGGTGCTTGCCTTGCAACGGATAAAGTTGCAAAAAGTATGACACCTGGGACGCATGGATCAACCTTTGGAGGCAATTTGCTTGGAATGGCTGTAGGAAATAGTATTCTTGATATTTTGTTAGAGCCAAGTTTTCTCAACCATGTTCAGCGTATGGGGGATAAATTAAAAAATGGACTTTTGCACATTCTCAATATCTATCCTGATATTATCTGCGCTGTTCAGGGGATGGGGCTTATGATGGGCATTCAGTGTGTTGTGCCTTCAAATCTTGTTGTTAATGCCTTGGAAAGTGAATATCTCTTAAGTGTTGCTGCCAACAATAACGTTGTGCGCTTATTGCCTCCTCTTATTATCAAGGAAGAAGAAATAGATGAAAGTTTGCGTCGTATTGAAAAAGCAATTTCTTATCTTTCGAAAATAAATAAGGACAGACAAATATCACACACATGACAAATGCTCTTCGTCATTTCACGGATTTATCCATTTTAACGCCAGCAATGGCACGTGCATTAATCGATTATGCAAAAATCCTTAAAGCATCTTTTAAAGCAGGAAAAGGTTCAAAACCTTTTATAGGTAAAACGCTCGCGATGATTTTTGAAAAACCATCCACACGAACCCGTATTTCATTCGATATCAGTATGCGCCAGCTTGGGGGAGATACAATCATGCTCACGGGCTCAGAGATGCAGCTTGGTCACAGTGAAACTATAGCTGACACGGCTCGAGTTTTATCCCGTTTTGTGGATATCGTGATATTACGAACAACAAAACATCAACGTATGCTCGAATTGGCACAATATGCACAAATTCCTGTCATTAATGCCCTTACAGATGATACACATCCTTGCCAAATTTTAGCAGATATCTTAACCTATGAGGAACATAGAGGGTCAATTGCTGGCAAAATATTTGCATGGATGGGAGATGGTAATAATGTGCTCCATTCCTTAATTGAAGCTGCAGCTCTTTTTGGTTTTCATTTGCGTGTTGCCACACCAAAGGGCAGTGAGCCACAAGAACAATTTGTACATTGGGCACGTGAGCGGGGAGCGCATCTTATGCTAACCCATAATCCCCAAGAAGCGGCTCAAGATGCTGATTGTATTATGACCGATACATGGGTCTCCATGGGACAAGAGTTTCGTGCTCGCAGTCATTCTATTTTTCAGCCTTATCAAGTAAATGAAGCTCTCATGAAATTAGCAAAACCGGATGCTCTTTTTATGCATTGTCTTCCTGCTCATCGTGGTGAAGAAGTGGTTGATTCTGTGATTGATGGACCGCACTCCGTTGTCTTCGATGAGGCTGAAAATCGTCTTCATGCTCAAAAAGCAATTCTTTCTTGGTGTTTACAAGATGCGTTTTTCTCTCCACAATAGCCTCCCTACAACAAATTATATAAAAAAGGTAAAGCTATGAGTGAACAAGCTAAGGATGAAGCCTCTCTCAACAACAGCTTCTTGCATGAAGATGATAGTGTTATTCCCTTTCAAGTTGAAGAACTTGATATCCGTGGACGTGCCGTACAACTTGGGGAAACTTTAAATTCTATTCTCACAAGACATCAATACCCTGAACCGGTTTCTTATCTTCTAGCAGAAGCTTTACTTTTAACGGTTCTGATTGGAACTTCTCTAAAACTTACGGGAAAATTTATTCTACAAACCCATTCCGATGGACCGGTTAATATGTTGGTGTGCGATTTTTCGCCTCCTTCCAGTTTACGTGGATATGCTCGTTTTGATAAGGAACAGCTTAAACAAGCCATAGACAATGGTCAAACCTCTTCAGAAATACTTTTAGGAAAAGGCACTTTAGCTTTCACAATTGATCAAGGTCCCCACATGCAACCCTATCAAGGGATAGTTGCATTAGAGGGATCAAATTTACAAGAAGCTTCTCGTATTTATTTTGATCAATCAGAGCAAATTCCTACCGATATTCGTTTGGCTGTTGCCATATTAATTAATCGTGACCAACAAGGAAAACCCCAGAAAAGCTGGCGAGCTGGAGGTATTTTGACCCAACTTTTACCCCAAGAATCGTCTCATCATAAAATAGATGCTCCTCATCAAAAGCGAGAAGAAAAGAAAACCAACACCCAATTGAATAACCAATGGCAGGAAGCTAAAATACTCATGAAAACGATTGAAAGTTCAGAATTAACAGATCCCCAAGTGGGTAGTAAACAGTTATTGTTTCGTCTTTTTCATGAACAAGGTGTTAGAGTTTTTAATTCTTTTTCTCTTGTCGATCAATGTTCTTGTTCATGCGAAAAAATTAAAGGAATCCTAGAAGGATTTCCTAGTGATGAACGCAATAAAATGGTTAAAGATAACTATATTTCAGTCACATGTGAATTTTGCTCAAAAACGTATCGTTTTACACCGCAAGAATTTCTAGAAGAAAAAACATAATCAAATATTTTTCATAAAAAATGATGATTGCAACAAAAGCCTATTTTATTTGCGTCATAAAAGTTTACGCATAAGCTCATATGAACTTCTAGAATATTTCTTGTTTTAGAGTTTTTTTAGTGTATACGAGTGATCTTTCTGTTGAAATCAGTAATTACGTCATAGAGTGCTTAAAAAAGAGTTCTCTGTAAAATATATTTCCTCTTCTCGAAAAAGCTTCTTTTGTACTTTTTACATCTCAAAAGTTTATTTCTTACAATGAATTCTTTTATAATGTTCATTGATAAATTGATTATGTACTCATAACTTATCTTCTCTGTTAAATGAGACTTTTTGATTGTAGTCATATTTTCTTACTCGAATTTATCTTATTAAGACTCAATAAAGCTTATTAGTTATAATCATAAGGGAAATTATCGAGAGAATAAGAATGTATAGATTCAATATAGGCTTTATGGAGTCTATTACGAACAGATAAGTGTAATGGGAATAAATATAACAATGACGCTGCAAAAAAGCAGATTTATTATTTTATAAAGATGAGAATAGTGGTGAAGTCCCCTCATAACAATGTGTATTTCAGATAAAAAAGCGGAGAAAAAATACTATATGATTTTGAAAACAATAGTTTGTTGCTGTCATTAAGCTAACGATGGTTCTATAGCAATATTGTTTTGTCCAAATAATCAAAACTAAAGCTCCCAAACAGATATTTAATCGCTAAGGAAAAATGAAAACTACTTAAAATTTTTGTCATATTTTGGAGGTTTGTTCTACAGATATTTCTTTACATATGTTTTTGAATCAACAATGATAATACTCTTGTCAAATTTTTCTAAGAAGAATAAGTGGCCGTATAAATAAAATAGCAATACATAGCATGATAAAACGTTATGTTTTTACAAACCTGCATTATTTTTCTTCTGTCATAATCGCTTGTTCAATTTTTGGTAGAATTTTTTTTTGATAAATTTGCCATGTTAAGGGACCAACATGTTTGGCAATAATAATACTCTCTTTATTCAAGAGAAAGGTTTCTGGTGGTCCATACACCCCCCAGTCAATAGCTGTATATCCTGAATCATCAAAGCCAATAAATTTAAAAGGATTACCAAAACTGTTTAAAAAGCGCAGGGCATTTGCTTTGTTATCTTTATAATTAATGCCAATTAGATCAAAACGTTTATCTTGTGCAATTTTCATAAGAAGAGGATGCTCTTCGCGACAGGGTAAACACCAAGAACCCCAAAAATTGACCAATGTGACACGTCCTTTAAACTGTTTTGAATTGAGATAACTTTCTTTATCAAGAAGAGGAAGATAAATATTGGGAGCAGGTTTTTCAGCTAATGCGTTTGGGAGAAGAGAAGAATCTTGAAGGTGTTTTTTATCCATAAAGTTGAAAAAAAACATCATGAGAAGAAGAAAAAGCACAAATGGTCCAAAAAAAACAAGCAGAACAGGCAAAGATATATTTTTTTTAAGTTTTGGAGGGATGTTTTTCATTATACTTTATCTTTTTGTGACAGCTCTTTTTTGTTTAGCTGTTGGAGAATTTTTTTTTGGTAGAGAGCTTTGCAAAGAATATATCCAATAAGACATAAGAGGGATATTGCAGAAAGCACATAGCTTAAAACAACAATTTGCTCGTGTTTAAGGGTGCTCAGGAAAAAATCAATTTTCTGAGATAGATTTCCTAAAAGTCCGCCGTGGATGCCATTGAGGTCGAGCATAATGAAGCGCCTATTGTTGTGCACGACGGGATTTTTTTATCTGAAGTATTTGGATATAACGATGATTGATTTCATTTCGCATAGCCATCAAATAGAGCGTAATAAACATAAAGATGAAACAAAAGAGCATTGTTATAAGGGGCCATAACATAGCATTGTCGATTGTTGGTCCTCCAGCGCGTAACAATGATGCGGGTTGATGCAATGTATTCCACCAATTAACAGAAAATTTAATAATAGGGATATTAACAAATCCAACAAGTGTAAGAATTGCAGTAGCGCGCGCGGCTTTTATTGGGTTGTCGAAAGCTCGTCCAAGCAGGATAATAGCAAGATAGATAAAAAGCAGAATTAAAACTGATGTTAACCGAGCATCCCAGACCCACCATGTTCCCCATGTAGGTCGTCCCCAAAGTGCTCCTGTCATAAGAGCCAAGACGGTGAAAATTGCTCCAATGGGCGCCCCACATTTGAGTGCCACATCAGCAAGATGATATTTCCAAATCAAATTTCCTAATGCCGCGGTACTCATCGTTATATAACAGAATGTAGACAACCACGCAAAGGGTACATGAAGGTACATAATCTTAACAGTAATCCCTTGTTGATAGTCATCAGGGGAATGCATCACAAGAATCAATCCAAAGATAAGAAAACACAATGTTATGCTGGCTAACCAAGGCAAAATCATTTTGCTTATTTTCATGAAATGGGTAAAACTTATAGGGAGTGATCTCATTTTATATGTGCGCATTATTTCATTCATAAAATTCATAATAGGCAGAGTTTTGCTATGCGGCAATCAACTTTTATTATTCTGATAAAAGTTTAAGCGTTATCGCAGCAACAAAAGAGCTAAAGAGACTCAAAAGAAGTGAAAAAGCGCTGAGAAGAGCTAGGGAAGTGAGAAAAGAGGTATTTGGGTTTATTGGGGCTGTAGCAGCGGAAACACCAAAAATCATAATTGGAATGATCCACGGCAAGATAATGATAAAAATAAGCAAAGTACTATGCAACAATGAGGTTGCGAGTGCAGCGCCTATAGCACCAATAAAAATAATAGCTGGTGTTCCGCATAAAAGGGTAAGTATTGTTGTAAAAGTTATTACTACATCTAAATGAAGCATGAGGGCTAAAATAGGTGTAGCAAAAATAAGAGGAAGCATTGTTCCTACCCAATGGGCAAGACATTTGGTAAAGACAATTAGTGTAAAACTTTGTCTTTGTTCTGAAAGGATAAATTGGTCGAGATTACCATCATCGCGATCGATTTGGAAAAGTTTGTTCAGATTGAGGAGCCCTGCAAGAAGGGCTCCAAACCACAATATACCTGGTCCTATTTGTGCAAGAGTTTTGGGATCTGGTCCAATGGCAAAGGGGGTTATGACAACAACAGCGATGAAAAACAATAATCCTGTTAGTGAAGTAGCTTGTAGCGCTAATAATAGTTTAAGATCACGCCAGAACAGTGCTTTCATTTTATTCTCTTTATTCTCTCCTAGAGAGGTAAAAATTTTTCCAGAGCGATGGTATGGTTTTCTGGAATACCTAGGGAATTATGAGTCGCGGCGATAATCATACCACCTTGATTGAGATGACGCTGGAAAATACGGGCAAGGAGTTTCTGAGCATGGTTATCGAGACCAGATATTGGTTCATCCAAAATCCAAATAGGACGATAGGAGAGTAAAAGACGGGCAATAGCGACACGTCTTTGTTGTCCAGTTGACAGAGTGTTAAAGGGTAAATGTTCAAGATCAGAAAGACCAATATCGGCAAGGGCTTCATGCACAAAGCGTAAATGTTGACCATAAAATTCTGCCCAAAATTGCAAATTATCAATGACAGATAAGAGAGGTTTCATAGCGTTTTGAGGACCAAGGTAATGACAGGCAGTTGCAACAGGGTATGCTTGATTATGGTCTTTAAGGATTATATGACCTTCAGCAGCTTCAAGAAGACCGACAATGATTCGGAGTAATGTAGACTTTCCGATACCATTAGGACCGGTGATTGTCATAAGTTGCTGTGAAAATAAACAAAAAGAAAGACCTTGAAACAGAATTTCCTCGTTTCTGTAAGCAGCTAGATCTTTGCCTGATAACACCATGTGATTGCCTATTTTGTTTTTATTTTCATATTCTTTAGTGCATTATAGAATAAAAAACACATTTTTTATGCAATTGTACCTAGAATAGTTCTAGAAATAGTTCTATAAGGGGTACCTTACATCAATATCTGGTGTAAAATGGTTTCTGGCGCTGATTTCCGCATTTGCCTATGAGCGGGTGGAGGGGGAAATGGATAGCGGAGGTAATTGCGTCTGCGCTCAAGCTGCGACCTTGACTCGTAGTTTGTGTTGTTCATTCCTGGAAATTGGGTGGTTATAGTATGAGGGTGGACAGTCATGACTCAAATTGATAGCTTTAATTGTCGCAGAGTATTAAATGTTGGTGGCAAAGAATATACTTATTATAGCTTGATCGAAGCGGAGAAGAATGGACTTGAAGGTGTTTCTCGTTTACCGTTTTCGATGAAAGTTATTCTCGAAAATTTATTGCGATTTGAAGATGGTCGCACGGTTAAAAAAGAGGATATCCTCAATGTTGCTAAGTGGTTAAGTGACAAAGGGAGTGCTGGGGCAGAAATTGCCTACCGTCCTGCACGTGTTCTTATGCAGGATTTTACAGGTGTTCCAGCAGTTGTTGATCTTTCTGCAATGCGTGATGCTATGGTTAAACTTGGCGGTAACGCTGAAAAAATCAATCCTCTCATTCCCGTTGATCTCGTCATTGATCACTCAGTTATTGTTGATGCTTTTGGCAATTCCATGGCTTTTAAGGAAAACGTTGAGCATGAATATGATCGCAATGGTGAGCGCTATCGTTTCCTTAAATGGGGGCAGCAAGCTTTTCAAAATTTTCGTGTTGTTCCTCCAGGAACAGGGATTTGTCATCAGGTTAACCTAGAATATTTAGCACAATGCGTGTGGACGAAGAAGGAAGAGGGATGTGAGACGGTTTATCCTGACACCTGTGTGGGAACTGATTCGCATACGACTATGGTAAATGGTTTAGGGGTCTTAGGTTGGGGGGTTGGTGGTATTGAAGCAGAAGCAGCAATGTTAGGCCAACCTGTTTCTATGTTGTTACCTGAAGTGATTGGTTTTCGTCTAACAGGGAAACTTAAAGAAGGTGTAACCGCCACCGATCTCGTGTTGACGGTGACCCAGGTGTTACGCCAAAAGGGTGTTGTTGGTAAATTTGTTGAGTTTTTTGGTCCTGGTTTGGAGCATATGACGCTTGCTGATCGGGCAACGATTGGGAATATGGCTCCTGAATATGGAGCAACGTGTGGTTTTTTTCCAATTGATAAGGAGACAGTGCGTTATCTCAATATGACAGGGCGTGATGAAGATCGGATTGCCTTAGTGGAGGCTTATACCAAAGCACAAGGGATGTGGCATGATGAAATGGTGGCTCATCCCATTTTTAGTGATACAATTGAATTAGATATGGGAACCGTTGTCCCTTCTATGGCTGGTCCTAAACGTCCTGAAGGACGTATTGCATTTGAAAATGTTGGGCAGGGTTTTGAGAAGGCATTGGTCGAAGACTATAAAAAAACTTCTGGACAAGGTGAGCGCTATCAGGTCGAAGGTGAAGAATATACGCTGAGTCACGGTGATGTGGTGATTGCTGCGATTACTTCTTGTACGAATACATCAAATCCAAGTGTTCTCATTGCAGCAGGTCTTTTGGCACGAAATGCTGTAGCAAAAGGTCTCAAAAGTAAACCATGGGTAAAAACTTCTCTTGCACCTGGTTCACAAGTCGTTGAAGCCTACCTTCAAAATTCAGGTCTGCAAAAAGATTTAGATGCGTTAGGATTTAACTTAGTAGGATTTGGGTGCACAACATGTATTGGAAATTCTGGCCCTTTGCATCCAGCTATTTCCAAAACGATTAATGACAATGGTATCATTGCAGCTGCGGTTCTTTCAGGAAATCGTAATTTTGAAGGGCGCGTTTCTCCTGATGTGCAAGCGAATTATTTAGCTTCACCACCGTTAGTTGTTGCACATGCGCTCATTGGGACAGTGTGTAAAGATTTAACCAAGGAACCTCTTGGTGAAGATTCAGATGGTCAACCGATTTACTTAAGAGATATTTGGCCAACTTCTCAAGAAATACAGGAATTTATCGAAGAAAATGTTACGCGTAAAGTTTTTGCTGAAAAGTATGCAGATGTCTTTAAGGGAGATGAAAATTGGCAAAAAGTTCGGATTCCTACAGGTTCTACCTATTCTTGGGATGAGCAATCCACCTATGTACGCAATCCACCTTATTTCGATGCTATGCAGAAAACTCCTGATGTCTTACCAGATATTAAGGATGCACAGATTTTAGGTTTATTTGGTGATAAAATCACGACGGATCATATTTCTCCTGCTGGTTCTATTAAGGCAGCTTCTCCTGCTGGGAAATATTTAATGGATCATGGTGTTAAAGTGGCTGATTTTAATCAGTATGGAACGCGTCGTGGGAATCATGAAGTTATGGTGCGTGGGACTTTTGCCAATATTCGCATTCGTAATTTCATGTTAGGGGAAAATGGTCGAGAAGGAGGTTATACGGTTCATTATCCGTCAGCGGTAGAACAAACCATTTACGATGCAGCAATGGCGTATAAACAAGAAGGTGTTCCGCTCGTTGTTTTTGCAGGTATTGAATATGGCAATGGATCATCACGCGATTGGGCTGCCAAAGGGACCAATCTTCTTGGTGTCAAAGCAGTGATTGTGCAGTCTTTTGAAAGGATACATCGCTCTAATCTTGTTGGTATGGGCATTGTCCCTTTTGTCTTTGAGGAGGGGCTAAGTTGGAAATCTTTAGGCTTAAAGGGAGATGAAAAGGTGACAATTGAAGGGATTCATAACTTGAAACCTCGTCAAAAGACTGTAGCGAAAATTACTTTTTCTGATGGTACGGTAAAAACCGTTCCATTATTGTGCCGTGTTGATACTGAAGATGAGCTAGATTATTTGCATCATGGTGGAATTTTGCAATATGTCTTACGTAAGTTAGCCGTTTAAATTCTTTTGTTTGTTAAGAAATATCTATTATTAAGCTATAAAGTTGCGGATCAAAGAGTTTAGCTTCGTTTTTTTATGACTATCTTTGAAAATCTAATTGACGTTAGCTTTGGGATTGCGCTATAAGCCACACAGTTATAGGCAGCTTTATAGTTTTGCTTGGGTTGGATTTATTTATATTGGTAGAGTTGTTATTGGGACTCATTTTACCAAGGTGTTGAAAGAGAGATTATATTTATGGCGAATACACCTTCTGCTCGAAAAGCGGTGCGCAAGGTTGCGGCGCGCACACAGGTTAATAAGGCCCGCCGTTCACGCGTTCGTACTTTTATACGTAAGTTTGATGATGCTTTAGCGGGTGGCGATAAAGCATCTGCAGAGATTGCATTTAAAAATTTTGAGCCTGAAATTATGCGTGCAGTTTCTAAAGGGGTTTTTCATAAAAATGCTGCTGCGAGGAAAGTATCACGTTTAGCTAAACGTTTGAAGGCTCTCAGCGTTTAAGCTTTTTTTCCTTTAATTGAGAACAAAGCCAGTATCCATGAGGGTGCTGGCTTTTTGTTTATTATTTCAAAAAGTTTCTATTGAAAATAAGAATCGATAATGATTCTCCACTTGAAAAAGGAGAGAAAGTTTATAGGGGGAGGTATGGTTATCCACAAGCTTTGTGGATTTGTACAGAGTCTTTTTTGTCAAGCATTTTATTTTTTTTTTTTAATCTGAAGAGATTCTTTAATTATTGGTAAATTTAGAGAAAAAAAATGAATTGAATCAATATTTTTTTCAGTCCTCATTAATATAAGCATTTTTTTCGGGTTTTTTGATTTTATTTTGACCTCTTGCATTTTACCTCTGCTGTTTTGTATGGTTCTTATGAAGACTAAGAAGCATGAAGGGGTCACATCAGCGCATTATTCTGTATTTTGTTGAATACAAGATGTTTTGATTTAGGTTTTTCGAAACTTTTGTGTTGGAGAGGTTTCTGGCGGTTTTTTAGTTTTCTTAATGGATATGTTTACCATTTTAGAAGGGTGGGTCATATCATGAGTGCAAATAAATCTTATTGGTCATCTTTGTTAGTGGGGTTGTGATGAGGCTATCCTAGGGGAGGGTGAGTAATCTTATTTGGGGTAGGGCGTTTTGCCTTCGCTAGATTTATTTTAGTTGTTTGGCAGGACAAAATTTTATTTTTATCAGGATGGAAGATGGTGGATAAATTGAACTCTAAAGCTAGTTCCTTTAAAAGGGTTTCGGTAAATATCCTGTCGGCAGAGAACATAATAAAGAATAGGATGACGGAAAGTGATGAGAACGTTTGTAGAAATGCTTCTATAGGGCATTCTATTGTTTCAGAGGAGGAAAGTGCGGCGGCTTTTGTCCGTGTTATGGCGCAGTTAAAGGTGCAGGTTGGTGTTGAGGCTTATACCAGTTGGTTTGGACGTGTGAAGCTTGCTGAATATAGTCATACTCTTGTAAAGCTTTCTGTTCCTACTGCTTTTTTACGTTCATGGATTAATAATCACTATGGTTCTCTTTTGACTCATTTATGGAAACAAGAGAATTCAGCAATTATTCGTGTTGAAGTTATTGTTCGTGGTATGGAACGCGTTTCAAGAGATGTCGTTTGTAAAAGAAGTGTTCCTCCTGTTGTGCTAGAGGAGCAGGCGACTTCATCTTTTGTTGAAAGTTGCGCAGAGCATTCAGTTAAGAATTCTCAAACGGGAGTTTTTGGATCCCCACTTGATTCTCGCTATACTTTTGAAAGTTTTGTTGAGGGGGCTTCTAATCGTGTTGCTTTAGCAGCTGCACGTTCAATTGCGGAGGGGCATAAAAGCGCTTTGCGTTTTAATCCTCTTTTTATTCACGCATCTGTTGGTTTGGGAAAAACACATTTGCTTCAAGCGATTGCTGCTTCTGCATTGAAGCGTTTAACGTCTGCGCGCGTTATTTATTTAACTGCTGAATATTTTATGTGGCGTTTTGCAACAGCTATTCGTGATAATGATGCTCTTTCTTTTAAAGAACAGCTTCGTGATATCGACCTTTTGATTATTGATGATATGCAGTTTTTGCAGGGAAAGTCGATACAACATGAGTTTTGCCATTTGCTTAATATGTTGCTTGATAGTGCAAAACAAGTTGTTGTCGCTGCAGATCGTCCACCAGCAGAATTAGAATCGCTTGATCTTCGCGTTCGATCTCGTCTTCAAGGAGGAGTCGCACTTGAAATTGAAGCACCAGATTATGAAATGCGTTTACAAATGTTGCGCCAGCGGTTAAAGGTGGCACAACAAGATGATGGCATGATATCAATCTCTGATGATATCTTGGAATATATTGCCAAAACGGTTTTAGGGTCGGGACGTGATATTGAAGGAGCATTTAATCAGTTGTTATTTCGTCAATCTTTTGAATCTAATTTATCTTTAGAACGGATTGATGAGTTATTAGGTCACTTGACACGTCCTGGAGAACCTAAGCGAATTCGGATTGAAGAAATTCAGCGTACGGTAGCGCGCCATTATAATGTTTCTAAACAGGACTTGTTGTCTAATCGCCGAACACGTACGGTTGTGAAGCCACGGCAAGTTGCGATGTATTTAGCAAAAGTATTAACTCCTCGCTCATTACCAGAAATTGGGCGCCGTTTTGGTGGGCGTGATCATACAACAGTTTTACACGCTGTGCGTAAAATTGAAGATTTGGTTTGTGGTGATCAGACCTTGGCTAAGGAACTTGAGTTGCTTAAGCGGTTGATTGGAGAACAGGCTGTATAGTGTTTATCGTTTCTTTCTTTGGAGAGACTTTAAAGAATTTAATGAAAAGATTTATTTTTTCTTATACAGGAGTGACTTGCCATTTTAAGAGAGGTTTAATAAACTCTAGCAGGCGATTCTCTAAAGGGATCTATTCTTTAATTCTAAGGAATTTTTATAGTTTTTAGTAAATCATACGGGGCTTTTATGCGTATTACAGTTGATCGCAGTCAATTTCTCAAGTCTCTTGGTCGGGTTCACCGTGTGGTAGAGCGCCGTAATACTGTTCCTATTTTATCGAATGTGTTGATTGATGCAGAAAATGGCCGTGTACAGTTAAAAGCAACAGACCTTGATTTAGAGGTTATGGAATCTTTTGCAGTTAATGTTAAACAAGCTGGAGCAACAACTGTTCCGGCACATTTGCTCTATGATATCATTCGAAAACTTCCTGATAGCAATGAAGTTGTATTATCCCTCGATGAGAATCAAGCAGGTACAATGTCCGTTGTTTCGGGTTGTGCACATTTTCAGCTTCAATGTCTTCCGAAGGCAGACTTTCCAGAGTCGCTTCCTGGGCAATTTGGTTATCGTTTTTCTCTATCGGCATCAGGCTTAAAACATTTACTTGATTGTACACAATTTGCTATTTCTACTGAAGAAACCCGTTATTATCTTAATGGTATTTATTTCCATATTATTAATGATGGTGTTTTGAAATTGCGTTTGGTTGCAACTGATGGTCATCGTTTGGCACAAGTTGAGATGGAAGCTCCTTCGGGAGTTGAGGGAATGCCTGGAGTTATTGTTCCCCGTAAAGCTGTAGGAGAATTGCAAAAACTTCTTTCAGAAGAAAATGATAGCGATGTATGTATAGAGCTTTCGGAGACAAAAATTCGTTTTTCTATAGGCTCTGTGATTTTTACATCAAAATTAATTGATGGAACATTTCCAGATTATCAACGTGTTATCCCTCTTGGAAATGATAAAGAATTAATTGTTAATAGGCAGGACTTTTCTTCTGCAGTTGATCGTGTTTCAACGATTTCAAGTGATCGGGGGCGTGCAGTTAAATTAACGATTGAGCATGGACAGTTAAGGCTTGTTGTTAATAGCCCAGATTCGGGCAGTGCAGAAGATCAGTTATCAGTAACTTATGCATCTGAACCGCTTGAGATAGGATTTAATTCACGTTATCTTTTGGATATTGCTGGGCAGCTTTCAAGTGATGAGATGGTTTTTATGTTGGCTGAGGCTGGAGCACCAGCTCTGATTCGTGATAATGATGATGCGGATGTGCTTTATGTACTGATGCCTATTCGCGTTTAGGGGCAATTGTTTTGCAATGCATGGCGAGTCGTGTGCACAAAGTGGCAGTGAGGCAGCTGAAGCTTTTACGTTATCGCAATTATTCTTTTTTTAATATTCATTTTTCGGGTCAGCATGTGGTTTTTACTGGCCATAACGGTGCTGGTAAGACGAATCTTTTAGAGGCGTTATCTTTTCTTTCTCCTGGTCGTGGTTTGCGACGTGCTGCTTATTCTGATGTTAGCTTTGTAGAGGGCGGAGGTGAAGGATTTGTTGTATTTGCACGTCTTGAATGTGCTCTTTATGGTGAAGTAAAGATTGGTACAGCTTTGGAGGTTAGCGATAACAGTCGAAAGGTCCATATTAATGGTGTGAGTGAACCAGGTGATTGCTTAACAGATTATTGTCATATTAGTGTCCTAACACCGTCTATGGATGGTCTTTTTACAGGTCCTTCACTTGAGCGCCGTAATTTTTTGGACCGTATGGTTTTGGCGATTGATCCGTTGCATAGGCGCCGCATAGCCGATTATGATAGAGCTATGCGCGCACGAAATCGTTTGTTTTTAGATGGAAATGAAGATTGTGTTTGGTTTGATGCTTTAGAAAAGCAAATGGCAGAATTGGCGACAGCTATTTCTGCGGCGCGTGTTGATGTTATTCGGCTTTTAAATGACATGTTTACACAAATGCCGTCTCATATACCTTTTCCACGAGCTTTTTTGCAAATTGATGGTTTTTTAGAAACAGCTCTTAATGAAATATCAGCAACTGAAGTTGAAGAACAATTTTGTGATCGATTACGGCATAATCGCGCAATGGATCGTGCTGCTGGTCGGACGTTAGAAGGACCACATCGTGCAGATTTGCAGGTTTTTTATTCTGATAAAAATAGAACAGCAACATCGTGTTCAACAGGTGAACAAAAAGCGCTGCTAACAGGTTTAGTTTTGTGTCATGCACGTCTAACAGGTATGATGTCGGAAAGATCTCCCATTCTTCTTCTTGATGAAATGGCTGCTCATCTTGATTCGCATCGACGTGCTGCTCTATTTGATATTCTTGATGATTTAGCTGTACAAACATTTATGACAGGAACAGATCGTGTTTTATTTGATGACTTAAAAGGACGCGCAGAATTTTTTGAGATTAAGAATGGAGCTTTATTACTATAAAAAACATGCTAAATATTTTTCTAATAAGTGATGACTCTGAAAGAAAAGGCTTGCTATGTCAGAGATAATAACGATTTTAAATGGTCCTAATTTAAATTTTCTAGGTCAACGTGAGCCAGGAATTTATGGAACTGAAACTCTAGAAGGTATTGAAAAAAGATGCAGAGAATGGGCAAAAAAAAATGATATCATAATAAATTTTTATCAAAGTAACTGTGAAGGGCAATTAGTAGCATGGATACAAGAAGCAATAGAGGCAAGTTCTGGATTGATCATTAACCCAGCGGCTTACAGTCATACATCTGTTGCACTTCTCGATGCCCTAAAAATGTTTTCAGGGCCGAAAGTAGAAGTTCATTTATCTCATATTTATCAGCGTGAAGCTTTTCGTCACCATTCTTATACATCTGCAGGTGTAGACGCTATCATAACTGGGTGTGGAGGTGATGGATATCGGTTTGCACTTGAGTATATTGCAAAACAATTAAGCAAAATAATTAATTTGTGATAGGTAAAGAGCAAACGTTGGATAAGAGTAGTATTGGCATTGAATTCACTTGATAATTATTTTCAAATCTGTACAATATTAAGGTGTTATATTATGACAATTTTTAGTGCGTATGACGGGGGTAAATGAAGATGAAAAGCTTTGTTAGACAATTAGAGATGCTTGTGATTTTAGGGGGAGCACTGCTTTTGTCTGGTTGTAAAATTGATGTTATACAGCCATCAGGTTATGTTGCACGTCAACAGTTAATTTTGATTGTTGTTTGTGTGGCTGTTATGCTTTGCGTTGTCATTCCAGTAATGGTGAGTGTGGTATTTTTAGCTATAAAATATCGTGCATCGAATGTGAAAGCGGACTATTCTCCTGATTGGGCGCATTCAAATAAAATTGAAGCGTTGATGTGGAGTATTCCCATTGTAATCATAATGGTTTTAGGTTCATTAACAACTTATTATACCTATAAGCTTGAGCCTACAAATCCCCTTCCAGTAGAGGTGGTGGGTGAAGGAAAGCCATTGCAGATTGATGCTGTAGCTCTTGATTGGAAGTGGCTTTTTATTTATCCTGAATATGGTGTTGCATCGATTAATGAAATTTACGCGCCTGAAGGACGTCAAGTTTTATTGCAATTGACGTCAGAGAATTCTGTCAATGCCTTTTGGGTTCCCAAATTGGGTACGGTTCTTTACGCTATGCCGCAGATGAATGCTAAGTTGCATTTGGTCGCTGAAGAACAAGGGGTATTCAAAGGGACCTCAGCAAATTACAGTGGTGATGGTTTTTCGGGTATGCGGTTTAAGTGGCATTCTGTGTCTTCGCGGGATTTTGAGGATTGGATTGTAAAAGCTCGGGCTAATGGTCGAGTACTTGATCGTACATCTTATCGTCAACTTTCTATTGCGCCTCGTATGGGTGATATTGCTGCGAAGGAAAAAGATGCTGAAGTTCGTTATTTTGCACCTGTTGAGAAGCGGCTTTACTATCGTGTTGTTAATCGATGTGTCGATGAAAATACGGTGTGTAATGAAGATTTAATGAAACGTGCTGCTGCTCAGACGCTATGGGGTGCACTGTGTTCAGTATTTGATCCTGATGTTATTTAAAGGGTCAATAGAGAAAGAGCCCTTTTAATATTTTTAATATAAGGTTTCTTTTAAACTTAAATTTCATTTGAAATGGGTTGAGAAATGTTTGGAAGACTTACAGATCCTACGGCAGGTGCTTTTCATGCGCTTGCACATGAACCGATCGTTTTGTATACATGTATTGCGATTGTTTTGGTTGGTTTAATTGCTGTCGTTGCTCTGACAGCGCTTGGGTGGTGGGGAATTTTATGGCGAAATTGGATTACAACTGTTGACCATAAGCGCATAGGCATAATGTATATAGTTCTTGGAATTATTATGCTTGTTCGCGGTTTTGCGGATGCACTTATGATGCGAACGCATCAAGCTTTAGCTCTTGGGAGTGAAACAGCAGGTTATTTACCTCCTGAGCATTTTGATCAAATTTTTTCGGCGCATGGTACGATCATGATTTTTTTCATGGCTACGCCTATTTTATTTGGTCTTTTTAATTATCTTATACCGCTTCAAATTGGTGCGCGTGATGTTGCTTTTCCCTTTGCAAATAATCTGGGTTTTTGGATTACGGCAGCTGGGGCGATTTTGATTAATATATCCCTAGGTGTTGGTAATTTTGGTCGTGGTGGTTGGTTGATGTATCCACCTTTTACAGAATTACAAACGAGTCCAGATACAGGGGTAGATTATTATTTATGGTCTCTTCAGCTTTCTGGTATTGCAACAACAATGGGATCAGTGAATTTTATTGCAACGATGATTAAAATGCGTGCTCCTGGAATGACAATGATGAAAATGCCTATTTTTTGTTGGAGCGCTTTTGTCAGCAATGTTCTTATTGTAGTTATTTATCCTGTCTTAACTGTTGCTTTTGCGCTCTTGGCATGTGATCGTTATTTGAACATGAATTTCTTTACTAACGTTGGTGGTGGAAATCCAATGGTGTGGATTAATTATGTTTGGGTTTTTGGTCACCCTGAAGTGTATGTTTTGGTTGTTCCTGCTTTTGGCATTGTGTCTGAAGTTGTCTCAACTTTTTCTTCAAAACGCCTCTTTGGTTATACTTCCATGATATGGGCCATGGTGGTTATTTTGATTCTTTCGCTTCTTGTTTGGGGACATCATTTCTTTACAATGGGTGGTGGTGAAGCTGTAAATACCTTCTTTAGTATTGCTACGATGATCATCGCAGTTCCAACAGGTGTAAAAGTCTTTAATTGGCTGCTCACGATGTATAAAGGTCGGATTCGCTTTGAGCCTCCAATGCTTTGGTGCATGGGAATGATCTTTACGTTTGTTGGTGGTGGGTTAACTGGTGTTTTATTATCTATTGTTCCTGCAGATTGGCAGTTTCATAATTCGCTCTTTTTGATAGCGCATTTCCATCATACAATTATTGGAGGTGTGGTTTTCGCTTATTTAGCAGGGCTTGCTTTTTGGTTTCCAAAAGCTTTTGGTTATAAACCAAATCGCATACTAGGTATTGCATCTTTCTGGTGTTGGTTTATTGGTTTTTACCTTGCGTTTTTCCCTGTTTATGCACTTGGTTTAATGGGTGCAACACGTCGTCTCCAGCATTACATGGAACCTAGTTGGCAGCCGATGTTTATTATTGCTGCTCTAGGTGCTTTTATTATCTTGCTTGGTATCCTTTGTTTTGTGTTACAGGTTGTTTTGGCGATTTGGTACGGTATTAAGCATAAAGGTCACCTACCGGTAACGTTGAATGATTCTTGGGGTGATGCACGTACACTTGAATGGTTTACCTCTTCACCGCCTCCTGCCTACAATTTTGCCCTCCTTCCAAAGATACAGTCTGATGATGCTTATTGGAATATGAAGAAAAGTGGTTATCAACGCCCAACAAGTGGATTCACAAAAATTCATATGCCGTCGAATACATCGGCTGGAATTATTGCGGGATTCTTCTTATTAGTTGTTGGTTTTGCACTTGTTTGGCATATTTGGTGGCTTGCTGCTGTTGGACTGATTGGTTTTATTGCAACGCTTGTGTGTCATTCATTAACAGGTGATCATCATGGTTACTATATTCCAGCTGAAGAAGTGCAAAAAACTGAAGATGCCTTTACGGCTGTTCTTAAAGAACAAGGAGTGACAGTATGAGTGCTGTAACAATGAATAACGCGAGTACTATAGATGAACTTCACCACGATAGTAGCTCGGTAATGACGTTTGGTTTTTGGGTCTATATTCTTTCAGACTTAATCCTGTTTTCGACACTGTTTTCAAGTTTTGCTGTTTTTTCTGCTTCTTATGGTGGTGGTAAAGCGGGCAGTGAGTTTATAGATTTAAAGTTTGTTTTGGTTGAGACTGCTTTCTTGTTGTTTTCATCCGTCACTTATGGCTTTGCAATGGTACAAGCACATAAAAATAACATCAGTGGTGTGCGTTTATGGATGGCTATTACCTTTGTATTGGGGTGTTGCTTCATTGGTATGGAACTTTACGAATTTCATGAACTTTTGAGTGAGGTTTTTTATTTCGATCCAAATGCTTATGCGGGTATTGATCCTGCAACAGGTTTACAGCTTTTTGGACGGGAGATACTTTCTGCTTATTGGTCAGCATTTTTTGCTTTGGTTGGCACCCATGGTCTTCACGTGAGTGTTGGTCTTCTTTGGATGGTCGTGATGTTTTGTCATCTTCGTCGTAATGGTTTGGATCAGGATAATAAAACACGTTTAGCGTGCCTTTCCATTTTTTGGCATTTACTTGATATTGTATGGGTTGGTGTTTTCACCATGGTTTATCTGTTAGGAGCGTTGTGATGAGCATGCAAAATGAAACACATGGTCCCAGTACTGGTTCCTATTTGGTCGGTTTTATTCTGGCTGTATTTTTCACCTTGGGTTCTTTTATTCCTGTGATGTATGGAATGATGGAAAGTTGGGCAGTCAGTACAAAAGTTGCATATCTTATTGGGATGGCGATTATTCAGATTGTAGTACAAATTGTTTTCTTTTTACACTTGAGTTCTGGTCCAGATGCCAAGTGGAATTTAAATGCGTTATGGTTTGCTGCTATTTGTGTTTTTATTATTATTGGGGGTACATGGTGGGCTATTTCTCATTTGAATTATAATATGATGGGTGGCTCAGGACGTGTTATTGAACCGGAAATATCAAGTAGAGATGGTTCTTCAGTATCTGAGCCGTTATCAAACAAAGATATATCCGTAAGAAAACAGCCAGAAAAGATACAGGGCTCAGAGGTTTCGATGGAGCAAGGTGTAAGTACGCAAACTCCTGTAGATCAAGCACCTGGTTCAGAAATGCCCATGGGGCAGGGTCTAGGTACGCAAACTCCTGTAGATCAAGCACCTGGTTCAGAAATGCCCATGGGGCAGGGTCTAAGTACGCAAACTCCTGTAGATCAAGCACCTGGTTCAGAAATGCCCACGGGGCAGGGTCTAAGTACGCAAACTCCTGTAGATCAAGCACCTGGTTCAGAAATGCCCATGGGGCAGGGTCTAGGTACGCAAACTCCTGTAAATCAAGCACCTGGTTCAGAAATGCCCATGGGGCAAGATCAAAATACGCAGCAGTTTCCTGTGGAGTAGTTGTTAGAAATATCTACGGAGCTGATGCGGCATGTATCAGCTCCGTAGAAGAAATTCGTAGGATATAAAGCAGGAGATAAGTACAAGATATCAGTGGAATGAGTATTATTATTTTGAATATACTTTTAATTTAAAAGAGAAAGTCTGTGGGGTATTTAGTCAATCTTTAATTTTTGAGACAAATAGCTATCTGTAGAATATACAAAAAGTGATGTTTGTAAAATTTTACTACAAAGAAAGAGAATGTGCGCAATAAGTTTTTATATTGTGTGAGATAAAAAAGCTATGAAGCAGTAATATTTTTAGATTTAAAGAATTTATATTAAAGATAGCATTAAAATTATTTGTAATAATAATAATATGCAATTGAAATCAAAAATTTAGAGAATAATCAGAAAATTTAATGAAAACCGTTGCAATGACAGTTATAGGTGCTGGTTCTTTTGGTACTGCATTAGCGATAGCTCTTGCCCGTAATGGTCATAATGTTTTACTTTGGGGATATAGTCCTCAACATATCAAAGAATTACAGGAACAACGTTGTAATCAAGTATATTTACCCGATGTTCGATTTCCTGAAAATTTATTACTTGAAGCTTCCCTTGAAACTGCAATAACGGCAAGTCACAATATATTAATCGCTGTTCCAAGCCATGTATTTCATCAAGTCTTGTATAATATTCAGCCTTATTTAGATCAGCATTCACGCGTTATTTGGGCTACAAAAGGTTTAGAACATGGGACTGGACGTTTCTTACAAGAGGTTGCTCGTGAGATTTTAGGTGAAAAAATTCCTTTAGCTGTTTTTTCTGGACCAACTTTTGCTCAAGAACTAGCTATTGGTTGGCCTACTGCAATGACGATAGCAGCTTCTGATGTTGAGTTTGGTAAAGAATTGCAGCAACTTTTTCATTGTGACAAAAGTTTTAGAGTTTATAAAAGTTCAGATATGATTGGTGTTCAATTAGGGGGGGCAGTCAAAAATGTTATTGCTATTGGTGCAGGAATATCAGATGGCATAGGTTTTGGGGCAAATGCACGAATAGCTCTTATCACACGAGGACTAGCTGAAATCAGTCGTTTAGGGGGGGCTATGGGTGCTGAGCTTGCCACATTTATGGGAATGACAGGCTTAGGTGATCTGGTTTTGACATGTACTGATAATCAGTCGCGTAATCGCCGTTTTGGAATACTTCTTGGTAAAGGAATAGATATAAAAGAAGCAGAAAAACAAATTGGTCAGGTTGTGGAAGGATACTTAAATACCAAGGAAGTACATACGTTGGCGCAGCGTATTGGGGTAGAAATGCCCATTGTAGAACAAATTTATCAAATTCTCTATTGTGGTAAAAACATAACTGAAGCGGCAAACACATTACTAGGCCGCGCCCTCAAGGACGAAATACAATGATATCCTGTTTATTAATAATTCCAATCGTAAAAAATAGAAACATGCTATGATAGACATATAAAATAGATTGTATTAATGGTTGTATAAGGCAGTCATATTCCAGCAAATTATAGATTCATATCATTCGATTCTTTATGAAACATGGCTGAAATATAAAAGTTTTTGCTTTTGTCTAAGAGCTATCTCTTTTAAGATAAATTATCGTTTCCACTTACACATGTTTATGTAATGTAATGAACAAGATACTTTTATTGTCTCTTAAATTCATCTCACAATGATATTTGCAAACAGAATAATACAAGACTCATTAGGTAGAAGCATCTTATTTATGTAACGTATAAGCTAAGAATATTGGGGAAGGGATATTGTGAATCTCTGTTTTTGTAATTTTTTAAAACAAGAAGACAATCTAATTTGGGAAGAAGATGAAATTTTAAAGCTGAAAATCAGTTCCCATTTCTACAATCATTTTTAAATTCAGTTTTATGCTATCTTAAAGCAATATCTTTTAAATAATGGAGATTATCTCACACCTTTATTTTCTCATTTTCTAATGAAAGCATTTCTCTGATGTATCAGGTAAAATAGAACGCCAAAAAAACACGATTGCTGTTGCATACTCACGTGCTTGTTTTAAAGAGACCTCTCTTAAAATTCCCAAGTCCAATTTGCGACGGTGACCGTGAATAGTGTAACGATAAAGCTATTGTGCGCATCCCCATCTTTACGTTTATGAAGGAGGAAGACGATCATCATTACACCTCCCAATGTTGAGACAGCTCTTGGCACTTGAAGCTGTTCAGTAGAGATATTTAAGCCTTTTATTCTCTCACATGTCAATTTTGTTTTTTATATGCAAGAAATGATTTTTGGAATTATAACTTTGAAAGTCTAAGATTGAAAAAAATATTATTGTACTTGTTTGTGGCTGTCATTTAAGCTGAAAAATAATGTGATTATAAAGATAAAAAATTGATTTATATGAATAATTCATTTTATTTTTGTATTGAGTTAATTAAAAATATGTGTTTGCTTGTCACAAGCGGGTTAGTATGTGGATAAAAATTATTAAAAATACTTCTAATGAATCATCTCAAGTGTCAAGGGTTGTTTCAACATTAGAACATGGCAAGTAAAATGACAGTGTCAGTTTGTCATCTGTATAAACATTAAAATGGTGGTGAAAAAAGGATTTTATGTACTTCACAGGGATTTTTATATGTTTTACAGGTACCATTGTGAAATGGAATGGCGTGCATTGAGAGATATCTTTAAAAAAAATGCATGAAAGAGCAACAGCTATAGTATTTTTAGGCGTTCTATTTTAACTGATACATTAGAAGAAATGCTTTCATTAAAGAATGAGAAAAATAAAGGTGTGAGGTAAAGCGTAACCTCCATTATTAAAAAAACATTGATATAGATGCTTTTAAAATCGTAAAGCCTCATTAAAGAATAATAGTAAGATTAATGATTGATTTCTTTACGCCTTCATATTCTTCCTAAATTAGATTGTATTTGCGTTTCAAGAATAAATCAAACGGTAGGAATATTTTTTTCAATTTGCTATACAAAAGCTGAAACTAAGGGTTTTAATAATTCTCTAATCTCTGTTTCAAACTGGGGTGGCATGAGGGTTGGATATTGATTTATAAACAATGGCAAAAGCGTATGCTTTAGTAAGGTAAATAACGTCATAAAATACACACTTTATCAACCATGGATTGAAGAAATATTCCGGCTTTTATAAAATATTTTGCGAAACAAGGCATAGTACATCTGGTTTTGTGTTCACTTATTCTTACAAACATTTGCACATATGCCTTACGTCATATTATTATAAGTCAATACACTTTATATAGTTGAGAACGTACTCAATACCCGACTAAAGCACTATGTACATGATTGATTTTATTTTTTAGTGCAATGAAATAAAAATTATCCTTCTTGGGAATCGTCACTTTTTTTTAGTTCTTCAAGTATTGGCATAGACATGATGTTATAGCCTGAATCAACATAATGGATTTCACCTGTAACACCTGATGATAAGTCAGAGAGTAGATAAAGAGCAGATTTTCCAATTTCATGAATATTCACGGTACGACGTAATGGGGCATTACGGCGTTGATGTGAAAATATTGCCCGTGCAGCTGCAATACCATTACCTGCTAAGGTTCTAACAGGACCAGCGGAAATTGCATTGACGCGGATATTTTGAGGACCAAAGTCCGCTGCTAAATAACGTACCATAGCTTCTAAAGCTGCTTTAGCAACACCCATGATGTTATAATTAGGCACAACTTGCTGTGAAGCACCATAGGTAAGAGTTAAAAGTGTTCCTCCATTGGGCATAAGTTTACCCGCGCGCTGGGCAATTTCAGTAAAGGAATAAGCTGAAATAACCATCGTGCGTTGAAAGTTTTCACGTGTTGTGACATCAACGTAACGCCCTTTTAGCTGATTTTTATCTGAAAAACCAATGGCATGGACAATAAAATCAATTGTTTTCCATTCTTTTTCAAGTTGTTCAAAGACGTAATCAATATTTTCACTTTTCTCAACGTCACACTCTAGCACTAATTTGCAACCAAGTTTATCTGCTAGGGGATGAACACGTTTTCCAAAAGCATTTCCTTGATAAGTCAACGCTAATTCAGCTCCTGCTTGTGCGAGCTGACAGGCAATGCCCCAAGCAATTGAATGGTCATTCGCAATTCCCATAATAAGGCCGCGTTTGCCCTCCATCAAACCTTTCATATTATTCTCCGTAAGACCGTACTTTTTTCAATTACTAAGAACTTTTGTTTATACATAACGTTGGAAAACAAGCGTTGCATTGGTACCGCCAAAGCCAAAAGTATTTGACAATACGGTATTCAGTTGTTGATGATCACGTCGTTCACGAACGATAGGCATATCAGCAAAAGCTGGATCAAGTTCTTCAATATGGGCACTTTCACAAATAAAATTATGATTCATCATTAACAATGTATAGATTGCTTCGTGAACACCTGCTGCTCCCAGGGAATGTCCTGTTAGAGATTTGGTAGCGGAAATAGGGGGGCATTGATCACCAGCTCCAAAGACACGACGGATAGCTTTTATCTCAGGAGGGTCACCAACAGGAGTTGCTGTCGCATGGGGATTGATATAATCAATTTTATTATTGACTGTTGCAAGGGCCATGCGCATGCATCGTTCTGCTCCCTCTCCTGATGGGGCAACCATATCATGTCCATCGGATGTTGCACCGTATCCAACGATTTCTCCGTAGATTTTTGCACCACGTGCTTTAGCAAGTTCTAAATCTTCAAGAACTAAAACACCAGCCCCTCCAGCAATGACAAAACCATCACGATTAACATCATAAGCGCGTGAAGCTTTGTGAGGGGTGTCATTATATCTGCTGGACATAGCGCCCATCGCATCGAATAAAACAGAGAGTGTCCAATCCAAATCTTCGCAGCCACCAGCAAAGATGCGCTTCTGTTTACCATATTGAATTATTTCGTAAGCATTACCAATACAATGATTGGAGGTAGCACAAGCTGAAGAGATTGAATAATTGATCCCTTTTATTTTAAAGAAAGTTGCTAATGTTGCAGATGCTGTAGAACTCATCGCTTTAGGGACAACAAAAGGTCCAATACGTTTTGGACCTTTTTGGCGTGTAATGTCAGCAGCTTCTACGATTGAATGTGTTGAAGCACCTCCAGAACCCATAATAATACCCGTGTGTTCGTTCGATACTTCATGCGGTTCTAGACCTGCATCAGCAATTGCTTGATCCATAGCGATGTGATTCCATGCTGTTCCACGCCCATGAAAACGGAGAGCACGTCGATCTACGAGTTCTTCTATATTAATATCAGGTTTGCCATAAACTCTGCTACGAAAGCCTAATTCAGCATATTGAGGTGCGTAAGAAATTCCGGATTTTGCTTCACGTAAACTAGTTAAAACAGCTCCAGGATTATTTCCAATTGCGGAGACAATTCCCATTCCGGTTACAACAACTCGACGCATTCATACCTCCTCGTTCCATACAGAATAGTGAAAAGTTTTTTCTGACGGAAACAATGTTCAATCTTCTTTGAATAAAGCAACGCGTAAATCGTTTGCCTTATAAATAGTCTCTCCATCTGCTTTTAGCCACCCATCAGCTATTCCTAAGACTAAATTTCCACGTCGAATACGCTTAAAATCTATTTCATATTCAAGAATTTTGGTTTGTGGAGTTACCATCCCTGATAACTTTACTTCACCTGTTGATATCGCTCTCCCTTTTCCTGGTTCGTTTAGCCAACCAAGAAAAAAACCTGTTAATTGCCACATACCATCCAGTCCGAGACATCCTGGCATAACGGGATCGCCTATAAAGTGACAATTAAAGAACCACATGTCTGGTGTAATGTCAAATTCGGCGCGAACCATTCCTTTATCGTATTTACCTCCAGTTTCACTAATTTGAGTGATTCGATGAATCATCAACATTGGCGGTGCTGGCAATTGCGCATTACCTCTACCAAACATTTCGCCGCGAGCGCAGCTTAGAAGCTCTTCATACGTGTAGCGAGACTTTTGTTCAGCCATTGTTACTCCATTTATTTGCATATATCTTTAATTTCTGCGCTTTTCCCAACCTACTTTTAGAGCAAATTTTAAAGAGAGGGAAATGGTTTTATATCATTTTTAATGACAAAAGCCTTTTTTTATGTATTCTACATAGGTAATTATTTAAAAATGGAATACAAGATTACACCACACTATTCCCATTTTTTTGTATTTTGATCTTATTTAGCAGGAATATATTTGAGTTTGTAATATGTCAGTGAGTGCAGACAATTTAGATATGAATGAAGAGCAGCAGTTCACAAAAGAGTGTGGAAAAATTGTGCAATATTATTCCATTTCTATGTTAGAAAAACGTTTGCGTCAAAATGGTCTGCGTCCAACACGTCAGCGGTTGGAACTTGCACATATGATTTTTTCTCAAGGAAATCGTCATATTACTGCTGAAGAGCTCTATGAGGAAGCGGTGAGGGCAGGTGTACCTGTGTCTTTAGCAACGGTTTATAATACACTTCATCAATTTACGGAAGCGGGATTATTACGGATTATTGCCGTAGAAGGCTCAAAAACTTGGTTTGATACCAATACCTCTGATCACTACCATTTTTATATAGAAGGCGAAAATCGTATTCTTGATATTCCTTATAATTTGGAAGAAGCTCCCATTATTAGAAATTTGCCTAAGCCACCAGAAGGTATGGAAATTTCACATGTTGATTTAATCGTGCGATTGAAACCAAAAAATCAATCTTGTGATAGGCAGTGAGGATATTCAATGAGGAATAAAAATTAAACTTGTTGAGTTTGAGCATTCACCAGCCTTTTACTTTTTCATCAGGATAGATTCCCCATAACTGGGGTTGTTGAAGCCATCCGCGTGTATTATTAATGTTTAGTTCGCACCATTGTCCATCACATTGGCGGATATTACCAATGACGTTAGGTTCTACTTCCGCCACAAGTTCTGCGTTGTCGGTGGGTTTTTTTCGTAGCATCAGCCTTTTTGTTTTATCTTTTTGCCATGGAATAGTTATAGCAGTTCGCTTTCCCGATAAAAGCGATTGATACACCCACCCCTCATCGCCTTCTGCATCACGAATTTTGCGCCATTGATCATATTCTTGGATGATTTCAATAGGTAACCCCTTCTTTTGGTAGGTAAAAATGATAGAATAGTTGCTTCCTGGTCCGACGCGTACATTAACACGGGTAGGTTTAATCGAAGCAAATCGCGGAAGTGGTAAACCACTGGGCCCTAAATTTTGATTAAATGTTTGTGCATGCAACAAATGAGGTGAAACTAATACAATGACTGTTGCTATTAAGATACATGATGCGAGTATTGAAACGCGAAACCAACGAGAACTTTGCACACCGAACTCCTTTATTTCATCATATATTGGAAATTTAAAATCTGAAAGATAAGACTGGAAACTGATAAAAAGTATGACACACTGCTCGTTAAAGAGATCTAAACGATGAAAAAATTGCTACAAAAATATCAAAATAAGGAAAACAAAAGGTTTGTATTTCTTAGTGCTTATCTTGTTTATGAGGGGGTAGATATAAATAAACATTGGATTTTTATGTAGCTGTGCGCGTGATAAAACAGTAAAGTGTATAGGAAATTAGGGCTAAAGTATTGCATCTCTTTTCTAAGTTTGTTTCTCGAAGTAAAAGTGCATGTATGCATATTATGAACAAAGAGCTGTTCAGTAAAGGGATTATTGTGTGGCTTGAAAAGAGTTTTGAATGAACAAAATAATACGGTAAATAAAAACAGTTAAGCGTAAAAATATGAGCAGCATTGTAGAGTAGATTGATATATGAAGGGCTAACAGGATACTTTTTCGTGATAATCCACTTTATAAAATTTGCTACATTATAATTTTATGCCATGATAATGCTTATTCGTATGGTAGATAAGCTGGCTCCATCGTTCTATTTACCAGCTTTCAATGTTATGCAGTTCCTATTATTTATGGTGTTCATAAGAAGCCTTTTTGTTTTTTCTTAAATAGCTTTTATTCTATTTGCATACGAATCCCGCTTATGATGTACAAGAAGATAATCTTGATTGATTCAATATGAGAGGGTGTATGATGAGAGCTTTACGGTATTCATAGTTATTATTTAATATGAAAAACGCTTATTTATAATAATAAATCAATATGTTATACATTTTAATCGTTATTTAAATTGTAAAAATATTTTCATAAAAAATGATAAGATAAGGCACATATTCACACATATTAAAATCACAGTGGTTTCTTTGTTTATTGTCAATTTTCTTTTATACTGAGTTAGAGAAAAAGAAAATTAAATGAAATATTCAGGGGAAGGTTTGCTCGATACGCTATGAGGTGAATAACATAATTGATGAGGGGAAGAAATTTATCAAGAAAAACCAAGCTGTAATGCAGTGGTTAAAATTCTTCCCTTTGTAAAGGGATAAAATCAAGAGATATCGAAAATTATGGAATCATTTCGTTATATAAGTGAAGGGAACGAGGATTATGTATTTGATATCATATCTCTACACATACATAATCGCATATTGCAATAGTGATTTGTGCTTTGCAATATAATCTAGAATTTTCGAAAGATGCAGAATATTTTAATAGAAAAAAAGAAAACCAGCACGTGAGCGGTACATAAGAAAGAGCTATTTGAGAGATGAAAAACTATAGCAAAATGCCATTACAAAATATCCAGTACTCTCTCCTTAATTTTGTACAGCAATAAGTCGATTTAAAGAACCGAACTGCAGCTTGTTATGCAGTGCTTGAAATGCCGAAGAGTGGAGTAAAAATCACTACATTTATAGACCCAAAACACCCATTATGCTCAGATAATTCTAAATACTATAACACACGCCTTATGAGAAAAACTCATTTACAATATTCTATAAGTACAAAATTTCTGATAACCTATTTACACTACAATTCATGCCATTTTGATAACGCATACACAAAAGCATATTACTTCACTGCAACAGTTCGTCCGTTACTAACAAAACCTTCTCTTTGTGCACGCTTACGAGCAAGCTTACGTGTACGACGAATAGCCTCAGCTTTTTCACGAGCACGCCTCTCAGATGGCTTCTCATAATAACTACGCATTTTCATTTCACGGAAGATACCTTCACGCTGCATCTTTTTCTTCAACGCGCGGAGCGCTTGATCAACATTATTATCACGAACGAGTACTTGCACTATTTATCCTGCTTTTTTCAGTGTCACAAATAATAGGAAAACCTACGTCCTTTTAAAGGCATATCCAAAAGAACAAGCGCTTATATCATATAAATAAGACATTTGTCTATATTGCTTTTAAAAATTCTATTTTTTTTGTAATAAAATGCTTTTTATAATAAATGATAGAGTTCATGCTTATAAACTTATGAAAGTCCTTGTATTTGATCATTTTCATCAAGATGAATTTTTTCGGCCGTGGGATAATGGGGTAGTCCAGGCATGGTCATAACATCTCCACAAATGACAACGATAAAGCCGGCTCCCGCACAGAGACGAACTTCTCGTACGGGAATTTCAAAATCAACAGGCGCACCATATTGCTTGGGGTCAGCAGAAAAAGAATAAGGTGTTTTTGCCATACAAATAGGGTAGGCGCCAAAACCTCCTTTTTCCCAAGATTCAAGTTGTTTGAGAATAGGGGCTGAGATAATGGCGCCACGTCCACCGTATAGCTTTGTTATAATACAATTAATTTTTTGAACGAGGGGAATATCATCTTGATAGAGAACTTTAAAATCAGAATCGTGCTTTTCAATCAAGGTAACGAGTTCTTGTGCAAGTTCTATAGCGCCTTTTCCACCTTGTTCCCAATGCTTACAGATAATAGCTTTGTGTCCAGTTGTTGCAACTATTTTTTGTAATGTTTTTATTTCAGCATCGCTATCGCTGTCAAAATGATTGATAGCCACAACACAAGGAATACCGTAGTGCTTCATATTTTTTATGTGTCGTAAAAGATTGGCTGCTCCTTTTTCTAAAGCGGTGATATTTTCTTCTGTCAGGTTATTTTTATCTACACCACCATTCATTTTTAATGCACGAATAGTTGCGACGATCACGGTAGCATTTGGTACAATACCTGCTTGCCGACATTTGATGTCGAAAAACTTTTCTGCTCCAAGATCGGCTCCAAATCCTGCTTCTGTGACAACATAATCAGCGAGTTTTAAAGCAGTTTTTGTTGCTATAACTGAGTTGCAGCCATGAGCAATATTAGCAAAAGGTCCTCCATGAACGAGAACGGGATTATTTTCAATTGTCTGTACGAGATTGGGTTGTATAGCATCTTTGAGAAGAACTGCCATTGCACCTTCCGCATTGAGATCAGAAACGGTGATGGGCGTTTTATCATAACGATAAGCAACAATAATTTTCTTGAGTCTTTGTGTAAGGTTTTCTAAATTTTCAGAGAGACAAAGAAGCGCCATAATTTCTGATGCAACAGTAATATCAAAACCTGTTTGGCGTGGAAAACCATTTGTTATGCCCCCCAATGAAATGACAATATCGCGCAATGCACGATCATTCATATCAAGAACGCGTTTCCAAACAATGCGACGTGGATCAATGTTTAGAGTATTTCCCCAATAAAGATGATTATCTATCATTGCGGCAAGAAGATTATGAGCAGCTGTAATAGCATGAAAATCACCGGTAAAATGTAAATTAAGGTCATCCATTGGAATGACTTGCGCATAACCACCACCAGCAGCACCGCCTTTTACACCAAAACAGGGACCTAAAGATGGTTCTCTCAAGGTAGCTATTGTTTTTTTACCAATAAGATTAAGAGCATCACTTAGTCCAACTGTTGTTGTTGTTTTGCCTTCTCCGGCAGTTGTGGGATTGATAGCTGTGACAAGGATAAGTTTACCATCTGGATTTTTATTAAGCGATTTTATGTATTCAGAAGAAATTTTAGCTTTATCATGGCCATAGGGAATGAGATTTTCATGTGAGATACCAATTTTTTGTGCAATTTCAATAATATGTTGCTTTTTAGCAGTGCGAGCAATTTCAATATCAGTTTTAGGCATGGAAAAATTCTTTAAATTCAGCTTTTATTAATGTTTGAAATCTGTACCCATGGATTAATTAGAAAAATTCATAGAGAACAGAAAAATATTAAGATATCATAGAAATCGATGATATGCCATGCAAGAGATAATGCTAAAGAAGCACAAGAAGAGTTTTATTGTTTTTTAGGAAAAAGAATCTTTTTGCTTTTAAGCAGTAAAAATACGTTTAATTCAATTAAAAATATTGCGAAAAGAAGCTTTGGTTTGCAACAAATGCTGATGATATTAATGGATACCATAAGTGTTTCATAGTAGTATGTTCGAGAAGTAGTTTATTTATTCTTTCCAACAACACACTGAAAAAGCTTCACATGGTGGTAAACCGGAATTTATGGCGGCACATCTGAAATCCCTCTTAAGATGGGACTGCTAGGAATAAAATATCTAGAAACATTCAGTTATGGAACAATTAGAAATAAGCACGTAAAAATTACCTAACTGAGTAGAGAGTATAATCCGGAAGAGACCAAAAACAAGCGCATAGATTGAAAAAAGAAAACAACAACATACGCTACTCATGTAATCGCTACGATTATAAGCTAATAAAAGCACCTTAGAGCTGAATTGAAGGACTCATAACATTTTATTCTAGCAAAATGGCTAAAGAAACGCCCCACAACAGAATGAAATAACAAAATACAAAATAATAGATCACAAAATAAAGAATTTAAAAAGTCTGACTTTATAAGTAAGATATTGATAGATGGCGCACCCGAAGAGATTCGAACTCCTGACCCCCAGATTCGTAGTCTGGTGCTCTATCCAGCTGAGCTACGGGTGCATACATTTCAATTTTTTACATTGTCTAAGACAAAGGGTTCCTAATCGTTTCATTAAAGAAATGCAAGTGAAACTTGAGTCGTTATAAAAAAAATCTCTTTTTTTTATGATATATTTTAAAAAAGGATATAATATATTATGGCTTCAGTTGGTTTTGATATGAACATTTTTTTGTCATGACCATACAAAGCAATATGAACGATAGTTAACTTGACGTTTTAATCTATGAAAGATAGTCAAGCAGAGATGAGATGTGTTTTTTGCGGTGGGGTAAGATATATACACCCGCTGTTGGGTTTTTGTGTAAAACGCCGATATTACTGTTGAAAACTATTTCAGATGAACATGACACAGCAAGGGCGGATGTATGGCGTTATTAAAAAAGATCTTTCCATTAGTGTTTTTAATCGTTGTTTTAACGGTTACTTATTGGGTTGGAAAAAAGAGTGCAGACCAACCCATTTCTATGGTGGATAAAACAAGAGTATCGTATAAAGATTCAAATGGAAAAATGAGAAAACCACCGGTAAAGGTTGTCGTTGATCTTGTAAAAAATCAAGATTTTTATGAACAACTTAACGTTCTAGGGAGTGGACAAGCACTTGCAGAAGTCGAGCTCACCCCTTTATCTCCAGGTGTTATTGATAAGCTTTTTGTGTCAGCTGGTACAAAAGTACAAGTAGGTGATGTGATTGCAAAGCTTGATTCTAAAAAAGAGGAAATAGCGGCTGCAAAAGCAAAAGTACAACGTGATAATAATGCGTTAACGCTTTCGCGCATTCTTAAATTACGTGCTAGCAATACAGCAACAGAAGTTCAAGAAATTACAGCACGCTTAGAGTTGGATAATGCAAATTTAGTTTTGCGTAATGCTGAATTAGATCTCGATCGGCGAACAATTCGTGCACCGATTCCTGGAGTTGTTGGTATTTTGCCTGTTGATGCGGGAAATAACGTGACCCTTAATACTGTAATAGGCCGTATTGAGAATAGAGAACGTATTTTGGTCGACATATGGGCTCCTGAACGATATGTGTCGCGCATCCATAAAGGAGATGAGGTAACGGCAACATTAACTGCGCAGCCAGACAAATCTTTTGTTGGTCATATTTATGCGATTGATAATATCGTTGATCCAGAAAGTCGCACACTTCATGCTCAGGTTGAAATTAATAATGAAAAAGATACGCTTATGTCTGGTATGTCTTTTTCTGTTGCCTTGCAATTTCATAGTGGTTCTTTCCCTGTCGTTAATCCTCTTGCGGTTCAATGGAACAGTAAAGGGTCATTTGTTTGGCGTGTGAGAGAAGGGAAAGTAGAGGCTATACCCGTATCAATTATTCAGCATAAAGCAGATCAAGTTTTCGTAAAAGCACCCCTAGAAAATGGTGATCAAGTTGTCATTCAAGGAGTACAAATGCTTTATCCAGGAAGTAAAGTAACGATTGATGATCCAAAGTCTCATCAACAGCAATTACCAGCAGTTTACGGAACGGATATACAATGAGCCAAGAATTGAGCACAAAACAGCCGATGTCACAGGTCGAGCAAGGTGGTCTCATTACCTTATTTATTCGCAGACCGGTTTTTACTTTTGTTTTAAATGCTATGATCATCATTGCAGGATTTGCAGCATGGTTAAATGTTGATGTAAGAGAATTACCTGATGTTGATACTCCCGTAACAACGATTGTGACGGTGTTTTCTGGTGCGTCGGCAGAAACAATTGATCGTGAAGTTACAAAAATTATAGAAGATGCTGTTTCTCGTGTTTCAGGTGTTAAGACGATTTCTTCAACGTCTTCTTTTGGGCGCTCCCGTGTGCAGATTAATTTTAATGTTGGTGTTGATTTGAATGTTGCAGCATCTGATATTCGTGATGCCCTGTCTCGCATTACGTATACTTTACCGAAAGATGCGGATTCGCCTTTGATTATTAAAGCAGATTCCAATGCTGCTGCCATGATGTATTTGGTTGTGACGTCACCAACAATGAGTGTTGATGATTTAACCACGATTGTAGACGATCAGATTGTTGATGCAATTTCCGCTGTTGATGGTGTTGGTGATGTACAGGTTGATAGCGCTCGCACAAAGATTTTTCAGATTGATATAGATCAAGCAAAACTTGCCAGTTATGGATTAACCGTAGCAGATGTTTCTCGTGTTCTTGCTGATATGACAACGGATGTGCCAGTAGGATCATTACGCAATTCTACGCAAAATTTAGTTGTGCGTGCTACTGCACGTTTAACAACACCAGAATCTTTTGAACAAGTTGTTTTAAAACCTCATGTACATCTTGGTGATGTTGCGCATGTCACTTTATCGCCGGATATAGAAAAGGTTATTCTCCGTATCAATGGAAAGACAGGTATTGGATTAGGAGTTGTGCGTAAAGCACAATCCAACACTCTTAATATTTCTGAAGGAGTGAGAACCGTTGTTGATAATCTCAAAAGTATTGTTCCTTCTTCTGTACATATAGACGTTATTAATGACGATGCAGTTTTTATTAAAAGCGCTCTTCATGAGGTTGAAGTTGCGTTGGTTATTGCTATTTTGAGTGTTATCTTGGTCATTTTTCTTTTTCTCAGAGACATTCGTGTAACGCTGATACCTGCTGTATCTCTTCCTGTCGCTTTGATTGGTACCATTGCAGCTATTTATCTTGTAGGATTTTCATTAAATATTCTCACATTTTTAGGACTTGTTTTAGCAACAGGGCTTGTTGTGGATGATGCTATTGTTGTTCTTGAGAATATTGTTCGGTGGCGCAACATGGGTTTAGGGTCTAGGGCTGCGGCGGTGATAGGAACACGTGAAGTATTTTTTGCTGTTTTAGCAACAACATTGACTTTAGTGGCTGTGTTTGTTCCTATTTCCTTTCTTCCTGGGCAAGTTGGAGGTCTTTTTAGAGAATTTGGTTTTGTTTTGGCAATTTCTATTTTGCTTTCTTCAGTTGTTGCCTTAACGCTTTGTCCCATGTTGGCTTCGCGTTTTCTCAAAGAACATATTGAGGAGAAAGAGGAAGAGTCCCATCATTTTGCTTTTTTATATAAATTAGGTACTTTTTTTCATAAGGCATATACTTACAGTTTGCATAAGTGTTTAGAAAAGCCTTGGGCTGTTGTTTTTGCTTCACTTATTTTTGCGGGTCTTTGTGTTGGAGGCTATACGAAGCTACAACAGGAATTAACGCCAGCAGAAGACAGAGCTGTGATCTTTTTGGTTATTAATGGACCACAAGGTATTTCAACACAATATTTGAACGAGCAAGTAGAGCAAATTGAAGCAAGTCTACAGCCATTACGTGATGCAGGGGAGATTGCTAACAGTTACTCTATTGCAGGTGCTGGCGGTTCACCCAATACTGCTTTTTTGATTTTATTGCTTTCATCTTGGGATAAACGTTTACGGAGTCAGCAAGAAATCGTGAAAGATATTAATGAAAAGGTTAAACAGTTTCCCGCAGTTTTTGTGTTTGCTGCGCAGGGAAATTCTTTGGGTGTGAGAGGAACTGGGCAAGGATTACAATTTGCAATTCTTGGCAATGATTATGCAACATTACAACCCATTGCTGATAAGCTGGTGAGTACTTTACAAGATGATCCGCGTTTTATTCGTCCACGTCTTACTGTTGATGCAACACAACCGCAATTTTTCATTGAAATCAATCGAAAAAAAGCCTCCGATTTAGGGATTGATATCACCAATTTGGGCGATACATTACAAGCAATGTTGGATGGTAAAAAGATTGGTTCCATTAACGTGGATGATCATTCTTACGATGTTAAATTGATGTCGCGTAAAAATTCTATGAAGAGTCCTAGTGATTTAGAAAACATTTTTTTAAAGACCAAAGACAATCGATATGTTCCTTTATCGGTTATTGCACGTTTACATGAAAAAGCTATCTCTCCCCAATTAAAACGGGAAAAACGCATGAGTGCTGTTATTTTAAGCGCAAATCTTGCTCCAGGTATTGCTTTAGGGGAAGCTTACCAAACGGTACAGAAAATTGCTTCTCCTTTGTTATCGAAAGGGACCTATATAGTTCCCTTAGGGGAAGCTGAAACGCTTAATGAAACATCCTCCAGTTTTATGATTGTTTTTGGCATTGCCTTTTTGATTATTTTATTGATTTTGGCTGCTCAGTTTGAAAGCTTTATTTCAGGATTTATTATCATGGCCACTGTCCCATTAGGGATTGGTTGTGCTGTAATTGCTATGCTATTGAGTGGTGTGAGTCTTAATATTTACAGCCAAATTGGATTAATTTTGTTAATTGGCGTTATGGCGAAAAATGGTATTCTTATTGTTGAATTTGCAGATCAATTACGTGATCAGGGAAGAAGCGTGCGTGAAGCCGTAGAAGAAGCAGCAAACATTCGCCTTCGTCCAGTTTGCATGACAATGATTTGTGCCATTTTAGGAGGTATTCCTTTGGTTTTAGCCAAAGGTGCTGGCGCAGAGGCGCGTATAGCTTTAGGTTGGGTTATCGTTGGTGGTTTAGGTTTAGCAACTATTTTTACGCTTTATGTTACACCGGTTGTTTATCTTTTTTTAGGGCGTTTTATAAGACCAAAAGCAGAAGAAGCTATATTATTAACAAAAGAACTCAATAAAGTTAAATGATGTATCGAGTGGAAAAGATTTAAAAGTTTATTCTTGTAAAAATATCATCTTCGAATCTTATTTTTTACTTTTATATTCCTTAGTTTTTATGTGAACAGTAAAGATAGGGAGCAATAAAGGAGATGCTTTCTGCTTTGTTATTGTTTGGGCATAGATTTCATTGTCAATAACTGTATAGGATAAGCTTATGGGAGATAGCTTTTCGATTCGAAATGAAAAGGCTTTTGAAGCCGCATTAAATGCTTTAAGGAGCCATGCCGCAAAGGATGGGGTCTATGATATTCGTCGACATTTTTTAGCAGATGAACAGCGTTTTTCCCATTTTTCTCTCAGACTTGATGATCTTCTTTTCGATTTTTCAAAATGTGGGGTAACATTTAAAACATTGCAACTTTTAGATGATTTAGCTGTTGCAGCAGATGTGTTAGGACGGCGTGATGCAATGTTTTCTGGTCAAGCGATTAATACAACTGAAAAACGCTCGGTTCTTCATATTGCATTACGTTTACCTGCTGACGAAATTTTCATGTTGGATGGCCATGATCTTATTCGCGATATTCAAGATGTTCTTGAAGACATGGAAAGATTTTCTGAAAAGGTACGTGATGGAAGCTATCAGGGAAGCAATGGAGAGAGAATAAGTGATATTGTAAACATTGGTATTGGTGGATCTGATCTTGGTCCTGCAATGGTTACATATGCTTTAAAACCTTATCATGATGGTCCACGTTGTCATTTTGTTTCTAACGCTGACAGTGCTCATATTTCTGATACTCTCTCTATTTTGAATCCAGCAACAACGCTGTTTGTCATTGCTTCTAAAACTTTTACAACGGCTGAAACAATGGTAAATGCTCAAGTTGCACGTCAGTGGATTTGTTCACATTTAGGAGAAGAAGCCATTTGCACGCATTTTGTTGCTGTTTCGAGTGCGCTTGATAAAGTGGCAGAATTTGGCATAGATTCGACAAGAGTTTTTAAATTTTGGAATTGGGTTGGAGGGCGTTATTCAATTTGGTCAGCCATTGGGCTTGTTGTGATGTTTGCAATAGGTGGTCGAAATTTTCGCCAATTTCTCAATGGTGCTTTGCAAATGGACCAACATTTTAAAACCATGCCTTTGCATAAAAATATTCCTATTCGTTTTGCTCTTTTAGGGTTTTGGCATCGTGTTATTTGTGGTTATTCATCACGCTCTATTATTCCCTATGCGCAGCGTTTAATACATTTTCCAGCTTATTTACAACAGCTTGATATGGAATCAAATGGTAAGCAAGTCTCGCTGGATGGAAAACCATTAAGTTTTTCAAGTGGTCCAATTGTTTGGGGTGATTCAGGCACAAATAGTCAACATGCTTTTTTTCAGCTTCTGCATCAAGGAACAGATGTTATTCCTGTAGAATTTATTTTATTTATAAAAGGGCATGAGAAAAATTTACATTCTATGTATGAGATGTTGCTAGCAAACTGTTTAGCACAGTCAAAGGCCTTGATGAAGGGGCGTAGTATTGAAGATGCTCAGCATATCTTGATAAAAAATGGAGTTGATGAACGTGAAGCAGGTTATTTAGCTCTTCATAGAAGTTTTAAAGGAAACCGTCCCAGCATTACGCTGGTTCAGGATTTATTAACACCTTTTGCACTCGGTCGTCTTATTGCGCTTTATGAACATCGTACTTTTGTTGAAGGGATTTTAATGAATATTAATTCATTTGATCAATGGGGTGTTGAACTTGGTAAAGAATTAGCAAATGAGTTACTACCAATTCTTCGTGGAGAAAGTAAAGCGGATAATCGTGATAGTTCAACATTAGGGTTGCTAGCACATATTCAAGTAAGACGTGCAAAATAAATATAATTTTACAGTAGTTTTTGTACTAACTAAGCAAAAGTAGAATGAGAAAGAAATATGAGATAATTCTTTAATTTTACTATGCGTTCTCTTATTATCTGGATTAGATTTATGTAACAGAAAATCAAAAAAGTGCAAAAATTGTAAAAATGAGAATTTATTCGCAAAAACGATAAAGACCTTTGAGAGGTCTTTGAAGACCCTTTGAGAACACCTTTAAAACTCTTTGAAAAAAAATGAATTGGTACAAAACCTAGTGGCAAAATATACAAAACCCGCTGGCAAGCTACAGTGGCGGAGAGAGAGGGATTTGAACCCCCGATAGAGTTGCCCCTATGCCGCATTTCGAGTGCGGTGCTTTCAACCACTCAGCCATCTCTCCATAATAAAGTGAAACAAAAATCGGCACTATTCGAGTGTATAAGGGGTAGATAACCTTCAATTGTTTTTGGTACAACCTTTTTTTCTTTTTTATGGGACTTTATTGACAGAGAATAGAAATTCCTTCATATATACAAAATATAAGCGTGGGGAAATCTGCGCATATTTGTATTGAAGAAGGTTTTATCCTTCTTTGAGATCTATTAAGACTGATAAAAAGCAGCCTATTTTCCCTTATTTCAAGGCAGAAATTAAATAAGAGCTGGAGTGAACGGAAGGATAAAAAATGTTCGCAGTCATTAAAACTGGTGGTAAGCAATACCGCATTGTTGCTAATCAAGTGGTAAAAGTTGAAAAAGTTAGTGGAAATGCGGGTGATGTAGTTGAATTCAATGACATATTAATGGTTGGGCAAGAAGGTAATGCGGTTATTGGTACCCCTGTCGTTGCTGATGCATTGGTGACAGCTGAGATTTTAGAACAGACACGTGGGCGCAAGGTTATCGCATTTAAGAAGCGCCGTCGTCAAAATTCTAAACGCACGCGTGGCCATCGTCAAGAGTTTACGAGGCTTCGTGTTTTAGAAATTTTAATGGGTGGTTCAAAACCTAAAAAAGTTGCTGAGAAACCTATAAAAGAAGAAACTACATCAAAAGAAACAAAAGCTTCTGCTTCTGTTGAGAAGACGGCTAAAAAAATGGTTGAAAAAAAGACTGCGTCGCCGAAGAAAGTATCTGTAGCATCAAAGAGTAAGAAAGATTAAAGGAGAGCGTCTATGGCACATAAAAAAGCTGGTGGTTCCTCGCGTAATGGTCGTGATTCAGAATCGAAACGTCTAGGCGTTAAAAAATTTGGTGGTGAAACCGTTATTGCCGGAAATATTATTATTCGCCAGCGTGGTACACGTTGGCATCCTGGAAACAATGTCGGCATTGGAAAAGACCATACGCTTTTTGCATTATCAAATGGAAAGGTTTCTTTTCAACGCAAAGCGGGTAATCGTTCCTATGTTTCAGTCATTCCTATGGTGGAGGCAGCAGAGTAATCTGTAACACTCTCTAGCCATAAACAGGATTTCATTGAATTGTAGTTGTGGTTTTATAAGTATTAAAAGGGAAAGATGAATCTCATCTTTCCCTTTTTGCGTTGGTACTATAATAAATGTAGAAGATAAAAGGTAGAATTGGGGAAATTACTTTTCTCAATGAGGGAAAAAGTTTGTGCGTTGTTATGTTAGTATTTAGTTCTGAACATATTGATATTATGATAGAATTTGTTGATAAGTTTCTGTATAATAATAGTGAGGAGAGATTTTCTTTTTATGTATAAAGAAGTGTCGAGTAATTTCTTATAAGAGAAGCAGTTTGTTTTCAGAAAATTATGAGAAATTTAATGAGAGCATTCTTTATGTAATCATTTTGATAAAGATGGGTCTTTTTATCGGCATTGTGGTATTGATGAGTTGTCATACTGTTTTTAGGTGGTAGTGTGGATAGGTGGGGCTATTCATTTAAAAAGACATAAGGATAAAAAAATCCATAAGAAGGCAGTCAAAACTACTTTGAAAGTGACGTGTATTAAGGAATTTTCGGTAAATCGAGAGTGAAATTATATTTTTAAGGAGGACGGTGTTTAAAGATATAAAAATAACTAACGTGCAATCAGCGCCCTTCAAGAATATTTTTTCTGATTTCACTATTATTGTGTATTGTTGAAAATAAACAAGCATAAAAGCTAGGGTTAAGGCAATAACTGCTTTTCATTTTTTACTTTATTTATCTTATTTGTAGAGTTTTTCTTGATTTTAGTAGTTGGTGATGGTGCTTGAGGGTGTCGTACTTTGCAAATGTGCGACAGAGGGCATTGTGTATTTGCGATATTGATTGAAGTAAAGGTGTAGCTTAAAATATATAAATATTATATATCGAGAGTTTGATATCATAAGATGGGCAGTACGGAATTTTAAAGATGATAAGTTGCATGGAGCAATTTGTAATTATGTAATGAATTTATAAAGAGGGATAATAGGTTAAATAAACTTTGAGGAATCAATTAAAATATTAGCTGAAGTTACGGATGATTGGGAAAGATACTTTCTTGTAGGGAGAATAATGGAAAGTTATGTTGAATAACTTAGGATAATGAGAACGTTTTGAAAGCATAGTTTTTCAGGTGATTGGTGCTGTAAAAAACGGTTTTTTTGTCTTTGTAAAGTAAAAGAGTAAGAGGCAGACTTGCTTATGATGATTTTAAGCACTTGGCTAGATAATAATATCCAATTGTTTTATCGGTTACATTGAGGTATTTAAGCACCTCACTTAGCTATATTCCGTAAAATATAAATAAAGCTGTGGTGGTATTTATAGCTTGTATTTTGGGAAATGCAGCTTTGAAAAGGAATTTATCAGAGATATTGGTGTTCAAATGTGAGGCAATTTGAATTCATGATGAGATATGAGAAAGCAGAAGCAATGAATGTAGATTTTACTGATGGTGAAATCTTGTCTATAAGATCTGTAAAACTTGCAGCTGCTTTTGATCATAAAAATGATGCAATTTATGCTGCTGCTGAATTGCTTGTGCAGGTTGGTGCCGTTGATAAATGTTATCTGGCAAGTATGCTGGCACGTGAAGAAACAACCAATACTTGGCTTGGAAATGGTATAGCCATTCCTCATGGTATGGCTGAAAATCGTGATTTAATTATCAAGGATGCTGTTGCTGTTATACAGGTTCCTGCTGGTGTTGAGTGGCAGGATGGCAAGAAAGCATATTTGGTTATTGCCATTGCAGCGTGTCCAGATCGCTATAGAGAAATTTGTAAAAAATTGACGTCTCTTTTATTTGATAAAAAACAGCTTGAAGTACTTGCAACAACTATGGACAAACAGCAAATTGTTACAACTTTGTTTGACAAAAATATGAAGATAGAAAAAACTTTTATTGGTGACCTTTCGGTGTGTCAGGAATGGATTTTAGATTATCCAAGTGGTCTTCATGCACGACCAGCTTCTCTTTGGGTTGATTTTGCGAAAAAGGCTCAAAGCTCTATCAGAGTTCGCCATGGTCAATATACCGTTGAAATGAAAAATTTAGTTGGTTTATTGCAATTAGGAGCAAAAAACGGTGATGTTCTGATTTTTTCTACAGATGCTGCAGAAGGAGCACAACTTCTCAATGATGCCATTGCTATTGCAAAAAAAGTGAGTATTAGCGAAAAATGTCTGATGAGAGCAATGGAATCTCAAACAAAGGCTTTTCATGGTTGGTATCCACGCTCTATGCAAAAAGGCATTTCTGGTGTTGGAGCGAGTTCAGGATTAGCATTTGGTAAGATTTTTGTTTTAAAGCAAAATGATATTTCCATAATAGATCAGCCAATTGATTTTGCAGCTGGTGCAGCATGTCTTGAAAATGCTCTTACAAAAACAAAACATAAAATGGCATCTGTGATTTCTGATATTACAGTGCGTATGGGAGCAGATTCTGCTGCGATTTTTTCTGCGCAAATGGTTTTGCTTGAAGATGAAAATTTAATAGCTCAAGCTTGTCGTTTTATAGCGGAAGGTCATGGTGTTGCTTGGTCTTGGGATAGAGCGGTTCATCAATTTTCAGATATGTTTTTTAAGGTAGATAATCCTTTGTTAGCAGCACGTGCTGTTAATTTAGTTGATGTTGGTCGACGTGTTTTAGGTGAAATCAATCCATCCTATAGATCGTTCTTTTTAAATGATATTCCACATGGTGTAATTCTGGTTACAAATGACCTTTCTCCTTCTGATGTAGCACAACTTGATTGTACAAGGGTAAAAGGATTAGCAACAGCATGGGGAGGTCCGTTATCTCATACAGCTATTTTGGCGCGTACTCTTGGTATTCCAATGGTTGTTGCTGCAGGTGATGATATTTTAGCAATTCAGTCTGATATTCAGGCTATTATTGATGGCGATAACGGGTTTATTTACCTTGATCCTACGCTTGAAGACGTTGAAGATGCTCAAAGGCATATTGATACTGTTGCGCAAAAACGTGTCAGTGAAATAAGTGCGTGTAGATTACCAGCGCAAACGACAGATGGTCAAAGAATTCGTATCATGGCTAATGTCAACTACGCAAATCAGGTTCCTGTTGCGCTTGATTTGGGGGCTGAAGGTGTTGGACTTATGCGCACGGAATTTTTGTTTTTAGAGAATCCATATATTCCGGATGAAGAGCTACAATTTAATATATATCGGGCGATGATTACAGCTGTAGGAGATAAGCCATTAATTATTCGTGCACTTGATATTGGTGGAGATAAACAGGTTACGCATTTACATTTATCTAAAGAGGACAATCCTTTTTTAGGTGTTCGAGGAACGCGGCTTTTGTTACGTCGACGTGATCTTTTGGTGCCTCAATTACGTGCTTTATATCGAGCAGCAAAAGAGGGTGGAGATCTATGGATTGTGTTTCCGATGGTCATGTCTGTTTCAGAGATTGTTGCTATAAAAAAGATTGCAGAGGAAATCCGCAACGATATTGATGCACCAAAATTAAAACTTGGTATTATGATCGAAGTTCCAGCAGCGGCCATTATGGCAGATGTATTGAGCGCCCATGTTGATTTTTTTTCAATTGGAACCAATGACCTAACACAGTATACAATGGCTGTTGATCGGCAAAATCCGTACCTTGTGTCTGAAGCTGATAGCCTTGATCCGGCAGTTTTGCGTATGATTTATCAGACTATTCAGGGAGCTGCACAAAATAAGTGTTGGGTTAGTGTATGTGGTGGTATGGCTGGAGATCCTTTTGGTGCAATGATTTTGACTGGATTGGGAATTAATGAGCTTTCTATGATATCTTGCGATATTTCTCCAGTAAAGGCGTATTTACAGACTCATAGTTTTGAAGATATGAAAATTTTAGCACAAAAAGCATTACAATGTGAAACTGCACGAGCTGTACGTGCTCTAAGCAAGGATATAAGGTGATAAAAAACATTAAGGGGAAAGAACGAGCTCATTTTGCAGACTAATCAGATTTTTAGTGCTGTAAAACATTATCCTTTAGGACGATTATAGGCAGCATATTAATTTATAATGGTAATTTATCGTTTTACATAATGAGAACCCTGAATATTGTAGGGTTTTCTCGTTTTAAATTTCTCTATATTAAATTAATAAAAATTATTCTTTTATACATTACAAAGAGGAGTAATGTATAGATAAAAACACTCTAAGAAAGAATAAATTCCTTTTATGCATTCTCTCAAATAGCAATAGATATTGTAACATTAGGCGATAAATAGCGTGATGTTACTTGGCTTTTCTTTTTATTTAAGGAAAGATGATGCTATCCAATAGATTTTATACCATTCATAGACACCGTATGAGGTAGATGTGACAAGCTTTAAGAGATGTTTTTTAACAAACGTGTGGATGAGAAAGAAAATAGTATTTTTAGAGTATTCTGTTTTGTGATGAGACCATATCACGCTTAAAGAATGCGATAATTAAAAGTATGAAGTAATACGTAATCTCTTTTAAATAATTGAGATTACTTTAGATATTTTGAAAACTGTAAAGCTGAATTTAAAAGTATATGGTAAAAATGAAAACAGGTTTGCATTTTTATGATTTTGTATTTGATCAAAACGAGACTATTTTTTCATTTCAGAAAATAAGATATATTCATACATATTAAATTAAAAATGCAAAGTTTTTTGTCTGAATTTTATTTTCTTTAGTATCAACTAAATATAGAAGTGTGAAATTGAGTAGAGGATTTAGAGTAGGGCTTATTATGGATCCTATGAAAGAGAAAACTGACACCGTCACACTATTTTACAGCTCTCAATGTTGCAAAAATTCGTGCTATTTAAGAAAATGCATAAGAGCCACTTATCCTCTCTTAAAATGTTCTCCCCCCACATACCATCCCTTCCTATTAAGCAAGTGATTTTAATTAATTCAATATGAAAGGAGTTATGGTGAGAAAAAATTACGATATTCGAGGTTTTTATGATGTGTAAACGATGGTTCATCATTATAAATCAATATGTTATATATTGTCTGAAACATAAAAGTGATTAGCTGGTAGATCTCATTTCAAGAGAGAGTTGTTTGTAATCAAAGTTATAGTGATTAAGGATTTTCATCCTTGGAGGCAAGAAGGAGGTCGAGAATGATTTTATTGAAATGAAATTTATTATCTGAATAAACAATTTTAATATTAGGGATATAAGAAGTTCATATCGTTATTATTCTATTTATTATTAGGGTAATCAATGCTGTGAAGCGAGAAATATTTAATTATTTGGTTGCGTAAAACCATGGACTGTATGCCAATTTTAAGAGAAGTATTTTTTTGTGAAGCAGAAAGTGCGTAAATGAGCATGAAAGTTTATAACTGGTGACAATCTTTTTATTCCCATTATTGTATTCTACAAACCTATCCACGAAAAAAGTTTTTTCTTAAAAAGAAGAGATGTGCTTGTTATTCAACAGATAAAAGCTCTTATTTTAATAAATGAATTTGTTTTTTGGGTTTTGAATGTATAGTTTAGACTTGCACGTTATTTCTTTCTGGGTATAGTGCAAACTTCTGGAGAGGTGGCCGAGTGGTTGAAGGCGCACGCCTGGAACGCGTGTATATGGGAAACCATATCGAGGGTTCGAATCCCTCTCTCTCCGCCATTAATTTAAAACGAACTTTCATATGCTTGATATGACATAGTTTAAAAAGCTCAGCATTTGCAGGATTTTTTATTGTTTGAAATTGACTAGTTCGCGCCGATCTATGCCTGTCATTATGTACACTTAGAAATTACTATTGAATTTTCATCAATTTTATAATTTCTAAGCTCCTCTTCTCTCGATCTTTAGATAACCTGATCTAGCATAAACGATCTCTTCAAATATCATTAAAGGATTTTTGCCATTATCACTAACTTCTGGTAGAGCTTTTAGAATTAATGGTGATTATAGTGCTATTTGCAATTTTGTTGATTAACGGGCTAAATGCGTTTTATCCACATGAGAGATAACGAATACCTCAGCTTTTTTCACGCAATGTGCTCATTTAAAATTAATGTCATGAATATTTGTACAAAATTTTTATCTATACGATAATCAAAAAAAGGCTGACGTAATATAATAATTGAACATCATTCATGCGGCACTTTCTTTTATCTCTAAGCTTTGTATGTAAATAGATAGTCCGTGCAAAATAAATAAAGGGGCGCAAAAGCCTATAAATACACACAGGACGTATAATATAGAAAATGAAAAAAATTTTCCTGCATATAAAAGCACAATAGAGAATAAAGCTGTTATAATGCGCACACTGGCATCGCCTGCCAAAATAACCTCGGCTAAATTTTCACTAGGTGTGATAGCTTGTCCAATTGTTATTCCCGATACCCTAAAATAAAATTGCCCAATACCTAATAAAAACCCCATAATATAAAGGGAATATTGAGTAAAATTTAAATATAAAACAAAAGAGATTGCGATCACGGCAAAAGCCGGTGCCCCCCATACAAAAAAACGAATTAAAGATGGAAATTTCCGTAAATAATAAGATGAGATAAGACCATTGATCACAAAACCCAGTGCTGACAAAGCAAAAATAGAATTTTGAATAGCTGTAAATTTTATGTTATCTGATGTTATAGAAGCAAGAGCAAGTGGCAATAAAACAATAGGCCCCGTATAGAGAGAATTATTCAAAATACGATTAATCGTTAAAAACCGCAACGCAGAAATCCGCCAAAGGCATCTAAAACCAACTCCATAAGCCTTTTGAGATGGCTTTTTTAATAGCTCTTTTACTCTGTTTAGGTGTTGTATAGACTTTATACGAAACCATAAGCTGGCATTCAAAAGATAGATAAATACAATAAAGGCTATGGCTATTTTGTGCCCCAAATGCGCAATTATAAAATATATAAGCAACGGGGATATAATAACAAAAAACTGACAGCAACTAGTATAAAATGCAAAAATTCCAGCTTTTTGTTTGGGAGCTGGAACCAGCAGATTCAAGGCACTATTGTTATTTGGATTATCAGCCCCCATCAAGAGAGAAAGTAAAAAAAATACAAATAAAATAAGCACCGGATTGTTCATAAATAATAAGAAAGACAATAAACAAGCGCAAATAATTTGACTATAAAACCCAATTATAAAGCCTTGATAGTGCGCCAACACATTTCCCAAACATAAACCAGCAATTCCAATTGCGATTAAATTAACGACATTTAAAGTAGCAGACGCTTTTCCCGTTGTATCTTGGAATTGTAACAAAGAAAGGCCAATAGATAATACACCACTAGCACAAAAACTCGTCAAACAACCAATCACAATCATAAGAAACACAGAATTACGCAATAGCCTCTTCCCTCTTAAATAGAGACTCAAGCCATTTTATGATTTTCTCCATTATCAAATATGGTTCGGGACTAAATTCCAGTTTTTCGTAAAATTTTAGTCTAAATGCGTTATAGGCACTTATTTTTCGCAAGTCATCTGTCAGCATGAATTCTATACTTGGTAACGTTGTACGCATAGATTGAGACAAATAATAGGAAATTACTTTCCAATACATATAGGTACGCTCTCTTGCCAAATAATTTCCCAAGGCATATTTCAAGTGACAACCACTTAAAATATATTTCGGACAATGGTGCAACGGATAATAAATACAAATAGCACCGGCTTCATGTACGGTACAAGAAGAAATATTAATATTTTATCATTTCATAATATTATAAAAACGTTCAGTGAGCAGATCTTCCAAATTTAGTCTAGTCACAACAAGATTGGTTGCTAATTTTTGAGCAACATGAGACAAAACCAATCTTACTGTTAAAGTTCCAATAACCTTTAAGTCAGATTCTGAATAAGCTTTTTTAAAATTCTCCACCTCTATGTTTCTGTGACATATAATAACGAGCTCATCTCGTCTGAATGAACAAGATGTAATTCTAAACCAATATTATCACAAAGTTTTGAGCTCTTGAATTCTCCGTATCCTAATCTGGTATTCTTAAATCATTATAGGAACTGAGAATTTTTAAGTATTCCAACTTTTATTAAACTTTGTAACAATCTATAGGAATCTCCCCTTCACTGACTTCAACAATTATTTTCTCACCACTACAAGAACAAAAAATTATCTTTGAATTTGCTTACTTTTAGAAAGAAAAATGAGCAATACTCTTCCTTAACTAAAAGAAACACGCTCTATACCTTTTTCTTTATGATTATCAAAAAACTATTCCGTTACAATTAACCATCAATCATTAGGATAAATATTCTGCGTTTAGCCTAATAAACTGTTATAATCAATGTTTCTCTCTTTTCTAAAAATCAGCGATTTTCATTCTAGAGATACTCGTAATTGCTGTAAAATCTTTCCAAAAAAAGCCCCCTTAAACATTGCTATTAACACGATCATCCTGAGAAGTTTTATACATACACACTACATTATACGGAATGCTATGTATTTTAAAACTTACTCAACTAACCAATATTTTCTAATGGGCAAAATAAATCACGAAATTTGTGTGCTGTCACAATTCGAAAAACAATCATATATCTCCCTCTATAATTCAAGAGAATTTCATCGACCTTGTGAATATGTCAATCGCGTATTTTTTTGGAAAATCCCTTTGTATCTTTATAGAGCCTTGTTTTGGCAGCATAATTTTTAATATATCATAAATATTTTTATTTAATTTAATTTTAGAAAACTTAGTCATTATCGTGTTTCATTAAATGATATGAGTAAGGTAGGGATTCAATAGTGTTGTTTTGCAGAAAATACTGCGTCCATTCTCTATTTTGGGGTTCGCCATATTTTCCTAAAAAAGGAGATTTTGTGATAATATCAAAAGGTTCAAGCTTTTTTCCTATAACGAGAATGCATTTTGTTCTGTAGAGAGAAGATCAGAAAAAACACTTAAGCTGGAAAGTTAACATAAATATAGAACTTACTTAATTCTGTTTATATAAGACGGGGTATTGCAAACTATGAATATAGGTTCGCTATGAAAGCAGAACTCCCATAGACGATTGTACATATTTTTTGTATATACTTAGGTCATTCTCGGTTGTCAAAATCTCGCAAATTTTTAAGCATAGATCAGAATTTTTCTCTATAAACTTCGATACTTTGTATGGGGCTGGCTCCTCGAATGCAATAAAAGATGTGTTCTTTCCAAAACTTTTATAATTATCGCAATAAGTTATCAGGTCTTCCATCATATTTTTTGAGGTTAGCTTGTTGTAGAACCCAAATCTAAGCATATTTTTTGAGTATCCATTTACACCAAATAGGCAGAAAAGGCCTAATTGTGTTATTCATGGTTGCATTGAATTCTTTAAAAATGACTTGCTTCCATTTTTAATATTTGTCTATATTTTCAATTATTTGCGCTTCTGAATCCATGTTTTCCTCCCCATTGCTGTATTTTATAAGAAATTGCTACGAATGATCCTCTCCAAAGCTGATAATTCATCATCACTGTGTCCCCAAATTGCTATAATAGCTGGGCAGGTATTTAAATCGATTGTTAGGGGGAGGGGCTCGTTTTCTTTAAAAAAGAGCATAAAATGAACCACATTTTCCCAGGAATAAAGCTTTTGCCGCCATACGTTAACATCTTTTATAATATGACCGTCGATCTCGTTGATAAGGAAGATAATACGCCCTTTTTTCTTAAAGAGACTTGGTGTTTGCGAAAACACGCCTGCAATAAGGTTAACGGAGCTTTCAAGTAAACCATCTTCATAGCAATGCGCGAACAAGGTGGGTGCAATTCCTCCGTGGAGGCGGGCTCCTACTTCGATCATCACTGGACCACGAGCTGTTTGCATGATTTCCATATGCGCAGGTCCATATTCAATCCCCAGCGCGCGAATGCATTGTTTTGCATAAGAGATAAGAGGGGCATAAGAGGGATCTTGAGAATCAAGCACATCAAGTGTTTCATAAACAAAAGTACTTCCATTATGAATACCTTTTTTATATCGTGACAAACTACATATTTTTATAGCCTCTCCCTTTACAACGGCATCGACGATGTATTCTTCTCCCTCCAATCTTTCTTGGAGCAAATAAGCCTCGTTAGGTGCGCCAAAAATATTTTTTTTCTTCCAGTCTATTTCAGAGGTCCACATTACTACTTCCTCAAGATTAGAGAAAAATAAAACACCATCACTCCCTGCAGAATCATTTGGCTTTACCACATAGCCGCTGTGGCTTTCAAAACCATCGAAAGTACAATCGTTTTTTGTAAGAATCTTTGATCGGATGTAAGATAAACCATTTTCACAAAGGCGTTTTTGCATCGCTGCTTTTTTCCGTCGCCAATCGGTAGTCAAGGGGTTATTCCCAAGACAACCATAATAAGCCGCCAATTGCTCTGCACAATAGATACCTCTTTCGGCACCCGCTATTACAGCCTCTATCGTGCCGATAGGAAAGCGTTTCTTTATCTCATCTACACTATGAAGCTTCGTTTCTGCCATGCCCTTTCCCTGATAAGAAAGCATAAAGTGTGAAAAAGATGCTGCTTGAGAGACAACACCATAACAAGCATAGCCTAATTTTTGCAAAGCAGGGCCATAGAGGGCACCCGTGGAGAAAGGGTCGACAATAAGAATAGGTTTTCTCATACTTTGTTCCGCTGTGATAAAAGGAAAAGAACATAAATAAAGATTATCAATCCTATAAGGGGCAGAAGATAAACAGCTGCTTGAGGACCCATAAGGGCAGAGCTTGTAAGAAGACCAAGGATAACATAACCTGCCGACTGGGAGAGAGTATAAAGCATGCCGCTATAGCTTCCCACCAGCTCTGCTTGAGCCTCTGTTTTGGTGGCTTCAATCGTATGTTTGCGGGCATTAATTCGCATGGTATTCATTGAAAAACCAATAAAAAAGCAAAAGGCCACAGCTAAATAGGGCGATTGTGTGGTGCTAAAAATAAGATCAGCTACGCTCAACATAAGGGCTGGGAGAATAAATTCAAAACGAGGGATTTTGATAAAAGCAGCCAAAAAAGCGCCCACGCCCGCAACCGCACTGCAAAGCCCATAGTATTCAGAGCCAAAATTTTTCACACTCTGAAAAAGAATGGTTGCCAGCGTATTATAAGCGCAAATATGAAAGCCAATAAGTCCTATGCAGACGCATAAAAGTTTAAGCTCACGGGAGAGTCCATCCGCTTGCGGTGTAGGTGCTGGCTTCTTACCAGTTGCAAGTGCTGTGGTATCTGTAGCGTTGTATTCATCGCAAAAGATAATATATCCGGCTATAAGGCTTATAATGATGTCAAACAAACAAAGTGTCACAATCAAACCATTATAGCCAATTTCAGCCGCTGCCCCTCGAGGGCTGGTTGCTTCTAAGAGATAACCACTTAGTGCTGCTCCCAAAAAAGCGCCAATTTGCACCACTGTTTGCATAATTCGGGAAGCCTTTTGGGCGCTAATATAACCACTAAGTGCTAGTTTAGTATTATCAGTCTCGAGTGTGCTTAAGGTAATCAAAGAGAGATAGCCGATAGAGATAGAGACAGCGATAAAACCAAAGGGGGAATCAGCGTAATGGAAAAGAGCAATCAATAAAAGAAGGCTATAGATAATGATCCGCCTTTTGTATAAATCGATCAACCGCAGTGAGGCTTTAATGCGCACAAGTCCGCTTTTTTTCAAAAGATAGGGCATAAGGGTGCCTAAAGCCATGGTTACGCCTAGGAAAACCGATGAGGATGTTATGCGATAAGCATTCCAAAGATTACTTAAAAATAAAACCATATCAGAAAGATACAGCAGGACAACAAGCCCATAAAACCGAAACATCAGTTGTTTGTGCACATTATCCCCCCCATTTCAGAATCTCTTCAAAACACACAGTATTATAAATCAGCATACATGTTCAAAAACTGTAAACGTGTACATGTATTGCTGTGCATGTCAAGTTTTTTCGGTAGGAAAAATTGAACGCTGATGTTTATGGTAGAGATAGCTTATTTTCAGGAGAATGAGTAGGATGGAGGCTGGTATTTTTACTGCGTTTCTTGGCAGGGGGCTTGCCAATAAGGGACTATGTCCTAGAGATATATTTTGCACTTTCAAGTTGATTTTGTTTATACTCAAGGTTGAGGTTTTTCTATTGATCGTTGTTAGATGTTGTTGTGACAATAAACTTCGTTATCTATCAGAAACATTTATGGCATTAGCGCTAAGGTATTGTATTAAAACCTTTACATAGTAGTCTTTTTATAGAGAGAAGGTATTATTGGTTCAGTTTTAGGAGGCTTTATTACGGCTGATTTTGGCGTCGTCGTTGTTTGAGGGCTTATTATAATATTCTTAGTTTCAGTTTATGAATATAGCGAAACATTTGATTCAAAAGCTTTTGCTAGGCATGTTTCAATATCTCAGCGATGTTTTCCAAGAATTGCTCTGCTGCTTTTTGACGGAATCGGATATCAAATGCTTATAGCGAGGGAAGTGGTTTGAGAAAAGATAGAGTTGATTTCATTAGATTCCTATGTAGCGGAATCCAGTACTAGCTCTTAGGACAATAATATACTGAGATCGAACTCATTTCTATACATTTACACGACGCTATAGGAGTAATCCTCAGAAACTCTACTAGAATTCGTTAAAAAATGGCAGGTTATGGAGTGTGATCAAAAAATATATTTTTTACAAATACTTAATCTCATTTTAAGTTGTCTAAAATATAACCTTATCTTAAAACTAAGTCGATATACCGCCATTTATCATAAAGTTAATAAGTTATACAAAATGCGGGAGTATTGTGTTTTTCTGTTTAGAGACGAGTTAAAAAACATCTTATTGAATATTAAGAGATTTCAGACATAAAACAATTTAACTTATGGAAAGTATATAGACAAAATGTATTTTGATAAAAAAGTTTATAATTCCATGTGGTCTTCAAAGAAATTACTCGCCATTACTCAACAGAAAAACATATAATACAAACTTTTCAACCCAGTTATTGGTATAGAAATAATCCAGAAATTAGAGATTACTTAGATAATGGAAAAGCAATTGATCCGTTGCTTTTAGCACTCTTATCAGCGACAGATAGACGCAAACATACGCTTGAAATTATTGAACCTTCCTTAACGTCATCGTAAAATTTATTAATTAGCGATCGATATGTTTATTCTAGTCTTGCTTATTTTTATGCTCGAGAGCTTTCTGTTGAAAGTGCCTTTAAATTAAATCAATCTATTCTAAGACCTCATATTACATTTTATCTTCATTTACCGCCCATTACTATGCTGGAACGGTTGCAGAAAAGGGATGGTTTAAACTTAAAATACGAAGAAAAACTCTCTTTTATTGAAAAAATTTATTTGGAACGCTAACTGTAATGGGCTTATTTTAAAAGATTTAGAGAAGAGGAATAGAAAAGTTATCAATATTTATCGTGAGGATAATAGTGTGTTTATTCTTTTAGAGCCAAAGTGTGATGATAGAAGAACGACATGGAGGAGTATACTCGAGCATATTTTAATGCACGGAATAATAAGGGCAATGATGTGAGTGCAGCTTCCATACCGTAAAATTGTTTCACATATGTATAAAGGTGTAGCTTCTGAATAAAACGCACATAAAATATTAAATTTGTTTTTGTCCATAAATGTTGTGTTTTCATAGAAGAATTAATCATACAACAGCACAAAGATTGTAAAAGCCTCAAAAAAGAAATTTTGCTTTCTTAAATTTAATGATCTAAAATAAAAAATTGTAAGAATGCCTGTTTTTAAACAGGATGTATCATGCATATCGACTGGTATTCATTTTAGAGGATAATTTATGTTCACTTCAAATTTGAAGGAACGCATTGCTTTATTTGAAAATAGAACTTTTCTCTATTTTACTTTGAGCGGCTTATTTGCTACATTTGGAAGTGGACTAAATTATATTACATTGTCATGGATCGCTTACAATCAGACGGGCTCAATCCGTGGTGTAGCGTTGATGATGCTTTTCCTTTGGACGCCTGGCATTATTTTTGCGCCTATTTTTGGCATATTGGCAGATAAATATAACCGTAAAACGCAGATTATTATTTCAAATCTTGTGAGAGGTTTGGTAATCGTGGGCTGGGTAATGCTTTGGCATTTTGGTATAGAAATTGAATTGATGGTCTTATCTGCTCTTTTGGGTATTTTTATTCCTTTTTATATGCCATCAGCTATTTCTTTAATTCAAAGTATTGTGCTGAAGGAACAGCTCATCAATGCAAATGCAACCATCGATATGGTTTATGAACTTGGCACTATCGTAGGTATGGGCTTAAGTGGATTTATACTGTCCTATGCAGGAACAAAAGGAACTCTTCTAATAGGTGGTATATTCTTTATCATTGCTGGTTTATTTAATTTTGCAATGAAGGTACCTAAAAACCGAAGATCTAAAAAACAAAACCAGCAAAATTGGTGGGAAAATTATACAGCATCTCTTCATTATTTTAAACAGAATCCGGCTCTTTTTGTACCTTATATAAGCCAGATGATTATTATGACTCTTTTGATGACCATTCCTGTTATTCTCGTTCCTTATATACAAGAGGTTTTACATGCTGATAACAGGACCTTTGCAATATTTGAGGTGCTTTATTCTATGGGCGTATTGACAGGTGCGTTTTTTTCACCACTTCTTTGTAAAGTTTTATCGATAAGGAAAACATTAGCCATTTTATTAGCTTTTATGGCTATTGGCCTCGCTATTTTATCTGTTAATACACACAATTTTGTTGTTTTTCCTGTTTACTTTATGATTGGATTTGGACTTTCGAGTTGGGCTCTTTCGATTTCTTTATCACAACTCTCTTGTGATCCTGAATACCAAGGAAGATTGCAGGCAAGTTTTAATGGTATCTCTGGATGCTTGATCCTCGGATTCTATCTCATTATGGCAAGCGATAACAGTAGCATATCACCTCAATCGATATATTTTTTTCAAAGCATTGTTGCGTTTGTTGGAATTCTCATTGTACTGTTTTATAAACATGAAAAACAATAAATTGGCTTTAAGTGTGGTAAAATACGCTATTTTATAAATATTTACGCTGCAGCACATTTCACATTTTGTTTTTAAAGGGGTGGTGAGCAAATGGAAAGTTGGTGCTTAATAAATAAAGCATAAATTGATGTATGCTAGAGAATACCCTTCACTTTTTGATAATGATCCAAAAAAATTGATGCGTTTCTTTAATTCACCTCAGTGCTGTTAAGAAGACGAAAACGTAACACTTTAAATCTTCTTGAAAGTTTTTTGTCTAAGCGTAGCAGAAAGTAAAGCGATGAGGTAATATCTTATCATACGAGGAGAGTATTGCATTATTTTTGTTTTTCAAAATCCATATGAAAAATTGTATCAATTTCATCTTCATTGGAATGGGTGTTTCTACGACGATGCAAGGTTTGCACAATCTCTTTTTTTAAAACAGCATCTGTTTCACTTAAACGGTGAATACTGAGTTCCAATTCAAGAGATAATGCTAAATCCACGCACAGTTTAAGCTCTTCTCCAATGTCGAAACCGCGTTGATAGTCGTCATAAAGACCAACCAGTGTATCAGATAATTCTTTATCGCATAAAGAGGTCATGCTTAATTCCTCAACGTTGCGGGTTTCCATGCAGCTTTTTTAAGTATCACTCCACTATCATCACTTAAAATTGCCATGTATACGAACCTCATGGTTTTGTCAATTTTCTGCAAAATACGCGCTTTTAAATCAAAGCCTATTAAAGATTTTATTACTCCAAGATTTTGAAGCGCCCAATTGTAAATATGGATGGCAATGTGTTTACTATAGAATTTATAGCATTTAAAATACATTGCCAAAAGGCTTTTAATATGCGTAGAGGAAGAGTATTCTGACGATAAACCAAAAAACCTGAAATCTCTATTGCCAGTTACAGCTAAATCAGTGCCATTAATATATAAAATAAGCAAACAGGGTTTGTAAACGTCTAACTTTTTAATAACGAGTGATAATCTCATTTTTTGTAGAATACCAATTATTTTGCCTATTTTATATTGATTTTTAGACATTGATAAACTTTTTACCTTATAAAACCTATGGGAAATGCATTAGCATATTTTTGTAATAAAATTTCAGTGGTATATTGCACAGCATGAAATGAAGAGAATCGTATTAGGCTTTTTGCTTTTGAAAGAATATGACTGCAACTTTTGAGAAAGCAGTTGGCAAGAATTGGCTTGGCATGCAAACTGATAGAGTTGGCATTGGCGCATTTAGTTTTTTCATTGGCCTGTGTCCAAATGTTTTTGACTCTGGAAAATAGCCTCTGATAGGCTTGAGTTTTTCCAAGGTTATATTACAGGGGCGCAGCTCAGAAAAATACCACGGCGATTGCATTTTTTGTAATTGTCATAATTTTCGCTCCTGCTTAAATGGATACCGTAACATCCGTTTTTGTGGGGTTATGTATGTGATAACTGCTCTTCTTAAGGGGCAGTAACGATAGATATAAATAAATATAATTATTTAGTCAGCAATTATATTTATTTTGGAGTGTTTTTTTGGCTCGTCCGGAAACAAAACCTAAAACTGAGTTGGCAAAACGTTTTCGTGAAGTGCGTCACGCTCTTGGTTTTACAGAGCGTAAGCAGTTTGCTGAACATCTTGGTATCACTGCTGGCTCTATAGGAACTTATGAAACTGGTATAAGTGAGCCTACAGCTTCTGCGCTCTCCAAATATCAAGAAATTTGTGGTGTTTCATTAGATTGGCTAGTAACAGGCAATGGTGATATGTTTTCAGATATGGCAAAGGCGAAAGCAGCTGGTTTTAAACCGCAGGCGATTCCTGCTGGGCTGATGAAAAAGCTTGGACATTTAGTTTATACGACCTATCATGATGCAAAAATAACACTTTCTCCTGAAGATGTTGCGGAATTAGCAGCAGAGCTTTATGGAAGATTGCAAGAGCTTATTCAAAACCTCAATGATATAGAAGAAATCGACGCCACTTTGCCGCTTTTAAAATTACATTTAAGACGTAAAATCGAAGCTGAAAAAACACCTCTAGAAATTCATAAGATATGAACGAACAGCTCTTTTAAAAAATGGAGCTTTTTTGATTTTCTACTATATAACCAAGTTTCGAATGTAAAAATCTCACAATTTTTGAGTCTTTTATTCAACCTGAATAATAATAAATTATCATTATAAATCAACACATTGCTCTAATACAGATAAAAAATGACGAGTAGTGATATAAAAAAACTCTTTCAAAGGTGTGCATCATATATTGAAACAGATTACTTCGCAGCAAAGAGTGATGTTATCATGATAATCGTCATTATTACATTATGCTATAAGTTAAAAAATCATAAATTTGTGCTTATAAGAACAGCTATTTTATTGAGAAGTATTTTTACAAATTTATAAAAAATTATTTTTACACTCTTGCCATTCTTTTAATGCGCTTTATTTGAAAAGTAGAATTGCTCTTTAGTGAAACTATTTTTGTTAAGAGATAAATCGCAGTATTTTTGAATGGAGAGAACGGTATATTTTCAAAGTTTTGTGTTTTTATTTATTTTTTAGCTTGAATCCCTCTAGCTAAAAGGGTTGGGGACTTTTCTAGATTCGATGTTGTTGCAAAGATTTTAGGGCGATGCCGTAAAAAATAGCGGTATCGTAGGGGGAGGGTTTTGTCTTGATTTATTGGTTTTTGAAGTGCGCAAACTGAGGGTTTTGCCATGAGTGTTTCCGCGCGTTGTGATGATGTTGAACTCTGTAGGAGGAGATTCTTATGAAAAAAAAATATTCCACACCAAATTTAATTAAAGTTGTCTCTCTTAGTACGGTAATGGCCACACTCTTATCGAGTGTTTCTCCTGTTTTTGCTGCTAATCTTGCGATAGTAGGAGGGGCGAGTCAAAGTACAACTGGTACTGGTGTTGTATATCCACACGGTAGTCATGGGAGTGTTGTTTTTGCTGGTGATGATGACTACTGTGGTGCAGACAATGTTATTGGTCGTGGCGGCAAACAACAAGAGAGAGTTGGTGAAAGTCAACGAATAACCGCAGAGCAACAATATGAGAGATTTATTGGTGAGAAAGTTTTTGGAGGTCGTAAACCTTATGGCACGACTACTGAAAAGGTTACTTGGACTGGTGATGGGACATTAAGTGATCCCACTAAAGGTTATATGGGGACACCGACTGGCGGTATCGTTAGTGCAATGCCTGAGGCTTATGGTGTTTATTCTTTTGCAACGGGTTGTGGATCTGCAGCGACGGGTAATTATTCAACCGTATTTGGTGCAGGTGCGACAGCAAAGGCAGGGGGTGCACAAGCTTTTGGTGTTTCCGCACTTGCAAGTGGTATAGCAAGTGTTGCTATGGGTGTAGGCTCAGAAGCATCGGGCAAATCTTCAGTTTCTATTGGAGGGCTTGCAACTGCATTAGGTACAAATAGCATTGCTTTAGGTACAAAGGTAAAGGCAGAAAAGAGTTATACGATTGCTATAGGTACAGATGCTGAAGCTAAAGCTTCAGGTGCTATTGCAATAGGGGGCAGGCGCTCTGACAGAACCGAAGAAAATGATCCTAACAGAAAAGTAATCGCGAATGCTGAAAATGCGATTGCTATAGGTACGCAAGCTTATGCTGAAAAAGAAGATTCGGTTGCCATTGGTGTAAATTCGCAAGTGCTTGTTAGAGATGGTGTTGCTGTAGGTGGTGGGGCTATTTCTGATAGAGACAAGAATGTTGCTGGTTATGATCCTGTAACAGGTAAAGGGACAACAAAAACCAGTATAGCATGGAAGAGCACCACAGGCGCTTTTAGCGTTGGTGAAGTTGGCGGTCGTGGTAATGGTACGCTAACACGACAAATTACAGGGGTTGCAGCTGGAAGTGAAGATACTGATGCGGTAAACGTGGCGCAACTAAAAGCTATGAAAGATATCATAGCAGGGGGAGGGGGGTGGAAACTTTCTGCTAACGATACCGATCCGACAGATGTGAATTCAGGCAATACTGTAGATTTTTCAGTGAAAAGTGAAAAAGAAGCGGGAAAAGACAACTTAAAGATTGCAAAAAACACTGCAGATAATAAGCATAAAATTGAATTTACTTTAAATGATCATCTTAAATTGACGCAAGTCACCACAGGCCAAAGCACGATGAGTGATGATGGCTTTTTTGTTAACGGTGAAAGCGGTTCACGCATGACTGTAGACGGCTTTTTTATTAATGGTAATGATGGTCCAAGCATGACTATTGATGGTATTGATGCAGCCAAGCAAAAGATCACAAACGTAGCAGATGGGTCTGAACCTAACGATGCAGTGAATTATAAACAGTTGCAAGAGGTGAAAAACGCGAACAAAACGAGTTGGCAGCTTGCTGTTAACGGTGGAAATGCTACGGCTATTGGTCCAAATGGTACAGTAAATTTTCAGTCAGTTGACAATAAAGGTACAAAAAATATCAAGATCGAAAAAGATAATGATCACAATGTCACATTTGATCTAGCTGATGATATTCAGGTAATGACTGTCACAGCAGGAGACAGCATTATGGATGCTGCTGGCTTTAGATTTGACGGTGATGAGGGGCCGAGCATAACTGTTAATGGCATTCATGCTGGTAATAAAACGATTAAAGGGGTAGCGGCAGGGGAAGAAGATACTGATGCTGTAAATTATAAGCAGTTGACGGAGGTAAGAACACTTGCTGAAGCAGGCTGGAAACTTTCTGTTGATGGGAACAATGCTACAGATGTTAAAGCTGGGAGTACAGTAGATCTTGTTGCGGATGCGGGTGAGGACGGAAGCAAAAATATAAAGATTGCAAAAGACAGTAATAAAGTTACATTTTCTTTGAATGATAACCTTAAGCTTACGAGTGTCACGACAGGCAACAGCATTATGAGTGATGAGGGCTTTAAGTTTATTGATGGTAATGGACCAAGCATAACTTTGAATGGTATTAATGCTGGTGATAAAAAAATTACAGGAGTAGCTAAGGCAGAAGGCAATACTGATGCTGTAAATTATGAACAGCTGAAAGAGGTAAGGACACTTGCAGAAAATGGCTGGAAACTTTCTGTTGATGGTAACAATGCTACAGATGTTAAAGCTGGGAGTACAGTAGATTTTGTTGCTGGTGAAAATGAAGATGGTAGCAAAAATATAAAGATTGCAAAAGACAGTAATAAAGTTACATTTTCTTTGAATGATACTCTTAAGCTCACGAGTGTCACGACAGGCAACAGCATTATGAGCAACGATGGCTTTAAGTTTGTTGATGGTGGTCCAAGCATAACTATGAAAGGTATTGATGCTGGTGGCAAAAAGATTACAAAAGTGAAAGCTGGTACTGATGATACTGATGCAGTAAATTATAAACAGCTGAAAGACTTTACAGCGGGGATGGAAACGGGCTGGAAACTTGCTGTTGAAGATGAAGAAGCTACAGATGTTGAAGCAGGAAGTACAGTAAAGTTTGTTGCAGTTAAGCATAAAGACGATGATAATAATGAGAGTGAGAACACAAATATAAAAATTACCAAAGGTGATAACAATGAAGTAAAGTTTGATTTAAGCGAATATATTAAAGTTGGTCGTGTAGAAACAGGGGACAGCAGAATGAGTAATGCCGGTTTCATGATCAAAGATGGCCCAAGAATGACCAAGGGTGGTATTCATGCCGCCAATACAAAAATTACAGGAGTCGCAGATGGTAGCAATGAGCATGATGCTGTTAATCTTTCACAATTATATAAAATGAAGTTTGAGATAGAAGACAATAGTCTTGTTAAATGGAGTAAAAGTAAAAAAAATATTACCATTGGTGCTGAAAAAGAAGGTATCGAAATCAATATTGCGAACTCTGAAGGCAAGGATCGAATTATTTCTGGCGTTGCAGTTGGAAAAGTCAGTTCCGATTCAACAGAAGCAATAAATGGCCATCAACTGTTTAATTATATTACTAATATAGTGGATTTTTTTGGTGGTGAGGAGACAGATATACTTAATGGTATCAAACCAACGTTTACTGTTCAGAATACAAAACACGACAATGTAACGGATGCTTTCGCTGCTGTTGATACTTCTATCACAGATATTTATAGTCAGATTAATAATGTAACAGAAAATAGTCTTGTTAAATGGAAAGAAGATCAGAAGCTTATCACTATTGGTGCTGAAAAAGGCGGTACGAAAATTGATATTAGAGGTACTGAGGGAGAACGAACCATTGCAGGTGTAAAAAATGGTGAAATTTCCAAAGACTCCATGGAAGCTGTAAATGGTAGTCAAATTAATACAATCTCTGGAGATATTGCAAAATTCTTTGGTGGTGGTACTTCATTTGAAAATGGTGTTTTTGTTGGACCACAGTATAATTTATCTACCGTTTCTGCAGATGGTAAGGTAGAACAGAAAACCTTTGAAAATGTTGGTGATGCTTTGACTGGGCTTGATGCGAATGTCAAAAATGTGAATAGTCGTTTAACACATGTAGTCAATAATTTTACTGAGGAAATTCAGGGTCTCTCTAAAGATGCTTTATTGTGGAGCAGTTCTGAGAGTGCATTTGTTGCACTTCATGAAAAAGATGGACAGAAGACAGATAGTAAGATTAAGTTCCTTGCGGATGGCGATATTTCAGGAGATTCAACAGATGCAATAAATGGTTCTCAACTTTATAAGATGGGCGATAAGATTGCGAATTATTTTGGCGGTGGTGCTAAATATGAGAATGGAGAATGGACGGGGCCTGTATTCAAAGTTTCTCGTAACGATCCTGATGGTAATATTGTTGAGAATAGGTATACGAATGTTGCTGATGCTTTTGAAGGTGTCGATAGTTCTATTACGGATATCTATAATCAGATTAACAATGTAACAGAAAATAGCCTTGTAAAGCAGGAGGGAGAAGATGGTCTTATTACTGTGGGTAAAGCAACCGGTGGTACTGAAATCAGCCTTGTAAATAAAGATAAGCAAGAAAGAACACTTTCCGGTGTAAAAGATGGAGAACTTTCTCGAACATCTACTGAAGCAGTAAATGGTTCACAACTTTTTGCTACGAATGAGAAGGTTACAACTGTTACTGATAATCTTAAAACAGTCGCTCAAAATACATCGAAATATTTTGGTGGTAGTGCAGATGTATTGAACGGTATAGAACCAGCTTTCCTTATTCAGGGGGAGACCTATCATAATGTTACGGAAGCGTTTACAGGTGTTAATACTTCTATCACAAATATTGATAATAAGATTTCCGAAGTGGTAAAAAATAGTCTTGTTAAGCAAGATGGAGGTGCATCAGGTATTATTACTATTGGTAAGGATACCGCTGGTACTGAGATCAATATTGCAGGTGTTGGTGGTTCAGGACGTAAAATTTCTGGCGTGCGGGAGGCAGAGAAGGGTGATGAAGCTGTTAACAAAGACCAACTTGATAAAAGCATAAAGGATATTACTAAAGATATTGAGACAGTAACTGCTGCTGCGGTTCTCTATGATAAGAATGACGATAATAGTGTTAATTATGGTAGTGTAACTTTGGGCGGCGATAAGAACAACGGACCAGTTGCTCTTCATAACGTAAAAGATGGTAGCATTTCTGAAAATTCCAACGATGCAATCAATGGTAGTCAGATTAATAAAATATCAGCAGATATTGCAAAGTTTTTTGGTGGTGGTGCAAAGTTCATTAACGGTGCTTTTGAAGGGCTGAAATATACTTTATCCGCTATTGTAGGTGGTGAAGTAGGGAAGGCTAATTTTTACAATGTTGGTGATGCTTTAACAGGTCTTGATAAAAATGTTCAAGATGTGAATCAACGCTTAACGAATGTATCCAATGAGTTTAACCAGAAAATTGAAGATTTCTCTAAAGATGCTTTACTGTGGGATGATGAGGAAGAAGCATTTGTGGCACGTCATGAAAAAGATGGCAAGAAAACAAACAGCAAATTGAAGTATCTTTTAGATGGTGAGATTGCTCAAGGTTCAACAGATGCCATTACGGGCAACCAACTTTATTCCATGAATAACCAACTTGCAAATTATTTCGGTGGCGGTGCCAAATATGAGAATGGCAAATGGACAGATCCTACTTTTAAGATTGTTCAAGTCAATGCTGATGGTACGACTGTTGAGACAGAGCATCATAATGTCGCTGATGCTTTTGGTGACGTCAATAAAAATATGTCAAATATTAATAACCGTATTGATGATGTCATCAACAAGGTCGATTCAGATGCTTTAAAGTGGAATGATAAAGAAAAAGCCTATGATGCTGGTCGCGATGGAAAGCCGAATAAAATTATCAATGTAGCTGATGGTAAAGTTGAAAAAGGCTCGAAAGATGCCGTCAATGGTGGGCAACTTTGGGAAACCAATGAACGTGTCACTGGTGTCGAAAAAGATGTGAAGCATCTTACCAACAGAGTTGATACCATTTCCAATACGATTGCTGATATTGGTGATACAGTTATCAATATTGATGCCAAAGTTGATAACATCAATAATAGAGTTGACGGCATTGAAGAGGATGCTGTTCGTTATGATAGAGATGAAAACGGCAAAAAAACCAATAAAATCACATTAGCGGGGGGGGATGCCAGTGAACCTGTTCTGATTGATAATGTCTCTGATGGTAAAATTGAAAAAGGTTCGAAAGAGGCTGTAAATGGTGGTCAACTCCATGATTATACTCAAGAACAGATGAAGATTATTCTTGATCAATCCAAGCAGTATACAGATCAACGGGTTAATAATATTGTGATTGATGCTATTGATGATGCTGTTGATCGGGCTAAGCAATATACAGATATGAAGTTTGATGTTTTAAACTATAGTATTGAGAGTGTGAAAAAAGAGGCTAGACAAGCAGCGGCTATTGGTCTTGCGGTGTCTAACTTACGCTACAATGATACACCTGGAAAATTAAGCGTTGGATTTGGTACTGGTTTATGGCGTAGTCAATCTGCATTTGCCTTTGGTGCAGGTTACACCTCAGAAAATGGAAAATACCGTTCTAACATATCCGCAACAACTTCTGGAGGTCACTGGGGTGTAGGTGCGGGATTCAATATGACATTGAATTGATAATAAACAAAATATATAAAAATTCCTTTTCATCCCTGTCTCATGAGGCGGGGGTGAATTGTTGTTACGTATGTAAAAATACATGTATACAAATTGATAAGCGCTATAATAATAAATACAGGTTTAAAAAACAGAAAAAACCTATACACTTTCAACAAAATGAACTTCTTATTTCAAAATAAGATAATGAGTTCTTTCATAAATTATAAGTTCATTATTTTCTTCTTTAATTTTTAAATCTGAAAAATCTGTAGCACTCTACAGATAAAAAACTTTTGCTCTCTACAAATCTATTAAAAAGTTTTCTACTAAGATAAAATTATACATTCAAACGTATTCCAACTTTACTGGAAGAAGTTATAAAACAATACGCTAAATTAACTCTACCCCTTGCAAAAAACAACCAATAAGTTTAAAGGTTAAAAAACCAGTCACCAAAAATTTACTTTCTTAGAAAATGTAAAAGAGCAAAACGTATTAATCTTAAAAAACAACTTCTTTATCTTTTCAGTCAGGTACTAAATTTTTTGAATACGTTTAGAAAAAACAACTTTAAAAGACTGTATAGCGTTTAAATGTGTCTTTTTTGTGTTTATAGTTATTTCTTTCATTGGGGAGTTCACTATGAAAAAATTATATACAAAATTAGCAGGGAGCGATTTAAAATTTTCTCGTTTTTCTTTTGTTAAAGTTCTTTCGTTGGCTACAGCGGCTACATTCTTATCGAATGTTACACCTGTTTTTTCAGCAAATCCTGATTTTAGAAACACGTTTCTTGAAGGTGTAAAAAGTACCGGCGTATCTTATCTACAAAGCATTCTCTCTGTTGCTGGTTTGAATAATTCTGAAGACTATGCAAATTTTTTAACTAAAACTCTTACTGGTGTAAGTGATTATAGTCCTATAGTGAATGTTTTGCCAGAAGCCAGCGATTCGATACGTTCAATTGATATGAATGCTGGAAGTAAAAAAATAACAAGAGCAGATTTAACTCCAAGAGTTGTAAAGGGAGATCAGATAACTAGCAAGCAGGATTTGGGTAATCCTCTTGTTTATGGTGAACGAGCTCAGGGAGAAGCGCATGATGCTATTGTTTTCGGGCAAGTAGCGCAGACGAAGGCTGACCAAGGGATTGCTATCGGCTTAACTGCTTTAGCTGGTAGTAGTAGAAATACTAAAAATAGCATTGCAATCGGCTCTTCTCTAACCGATAGTTCTGATGAAAAAGAGAGAACAGTTTCATTTGGTGATTTTTCAATAGCCTTCGGTAGTAAAGCACATAGTTATGCAAATGAAGCGATTGCTATGGGATACAATGCATACGCAAAGGAGCGGGCGCCGCAGGGAGTTGCTATAGGCGCTAGATCTAATGTGACGGTTGCGGGAGGTGTTGCTCTAGGAAGCGATTCTATATCCGATAGGGCTGCTGGTGAGTTTGGCTACACTTCTTTGTTACAGGGGCCTGCAACAAACATCGAGGCGCAATGGAAAAGTACGCGGGGCTCAGTTAGTGTTGGTGATTATAGTAAGGGTATAACCAGACAAATTACAGGCGTAGCTGCTGGTTCTAATATTACCGATGCAGTGAACCTTAGACAGTTGCAGGACTTAGAAAAAGTTGTAAGACAAAACGGTTGGAAACTCTCTGTTGGAGATAAAAATGCTACCACTGTTCTCATGAATAGCGGAGTAGATTTTTCTGCTGGAAGTAGCAACCTAAATATTACAAAGGGCGGAGATGACAATAATATAAAATTTGATCTAGCTAAGGATATTGCACTGGAGAGCGTAAAGATAGGTAAAAATACCTTCGATGCCACGGGCTTAGTAATTACTGATGGTCCGAAAATAACCACCGGTGGTATTGATGCTGGAAATAAAAAGGTAACGGGTGTTACATCTGGTGATCTTAGCACAAGTTCGACAGATGCTGTTAATGGTAGTCAGATTCATACAATCACTGAGGATTTATCAAAAATTTTAGGTGGAAATGTATCCTTTGATGGAAAAAACTTTAAAGTACCAGAGTATAAATTATCGAATATTGATGAAAAAGGTGTTGTAACAGATAAACCGCATAGCGATGTTGGTTCTGCTTTTAAAGGGCTTGATGAGAATATCAAAAATGTTAACGCTCGCATTAAGGAGATCTCAGAGGGAGTTGCACAAGATTCTTTATCTTGGAGCGATGGTGAAAAAGCTTTTGTCGCTCTGCATGGGGAAGGTGATGACAGAAAAGCAAGTAAAATCACATCGCTTGCTGTAGGAGATATTACGAAAGAATCAATGGACGCCGTAAATGGTTCTCAACTTTATTCACTGGGCGATAAGGTTGCAAAATATTTCTCTGATGACGCTGAATATAAGGATGGGGAATTGAAAGTTCCTGATTTTAAGCTAAAAATTATCAATGATGATGGCACTGAAGCTGAATCAAGCTATAAGAATGTATCAGATGCATTTTCAGGTGTGGGTAAACTTTTCACAAAGGTTCAAACTGCGATCAGCGATGTAATCAGTAATCTTCTTGTTACGAAAAATGAAGATGTTATCAACATTGGTAAAGGAGTAGAAGGTAGTGAAATCAATATCGCAAACAAGAGTGGTAAGGATCGAACCCTTTCTGGTGTGAAGGCAGCAGAAAAAGACAATGAAGCTGTGAACAAAAAACAATTTGATAAAGGTTTGAAGGATCTTTCTGATACCCTTCTGTCGGATAGTTCATCTGTTGTTCTTTACGATAAAACAACAGATAATCAAACTGATTATACAAATGTAACTTTTGGTAAAGGGAAGGATTCTACACCAGTTGCGCTCCATAATGTAGCCTCCGGATCGATTGCGGACAACTCAACGGATGTTATCAATGGAGGACAGGTTCACATCCTTTCAATGGATATAGCAAAATTGTTGGGTGGAGATGCTGAATTTAAGGATGGTGCTTTTAAAGGGCCAACTTATAATTTATCCAGCATTGATAAAGGTGGTGAAGTAACAGATAAACCGCATAGCGATGTTGGTTCTGCTTTTAAAGGGCTTGATGAGAATATCAAAAATGTGAACGCTCGCATTAAGGAGGTCTCAGAGGGAGTTGCACAAGATTCTTTATCTTGGAGCGATGGTGAAAAAGCTTTTGTCGCTCTGCATGGGGAAGGTGATGACAGAAAAGCAAGCAAGATCACATCACTTGCGGCTGGCTCTATAGTATCAGGCTCGAGTGATGCGGTTAATGGCGGGCAGATTTATGATCTGAATCAGTCGCTAGCAAAGTATTTTGGTGGTGATGCTAAGTATGATGGTGATGGCTGGGTTCTTCCAGGTTTCAAGATAATGACTTTTCAAGAAGATGGAAGCTTTGTAGAGGAAGATTATGATAGCATTGCAGCCGCGTTTGCCGGTGTAAATAAGGTTTTCAAGAATCTTCATAATGAGATTTCAGACAACATTGAGCAAAATGCGTTGTTGTGGAGTGATAATGCAGGTGCGTTTGTAGCACAGCATGAAGAAGAAGGTAAAAAGGAAAACAGCAAGATCACGTTCCTTGCGAAAGGAAAGATATCAGAAGATTCTACGGATGCAATTAATGGTGGTCAGATTTATACTCTTCAACAGACATTTGCCTCATATTTTGGTGGAGGATCTGGTTATGATAAGGAAGGAAACTGGCAAGGACCAAAATTCTACGTTCAGGTCTTTAATAAGGATGGTACGAAAGGTGATAAAGAGGAGCGTAATAGTGTCTCTGAAGCATTTGATGTTGTTAATGACAGCATGAGCAATATCAACGATCGTATAAAAGAAGTTGAAAAGGATACCTCTTCGAATAGTCTGAATTGGAATAAAGAAAAAGGAAGCTATGATGCATCTCATGTTGATTCTCAGGGTGTTAAGAGTCCAAGTAAGATTATCAATGTAGTGAATGGTAAGGTAGACAGAGATTCAAAAGAAGCAGTGAATGGAGGACAGCTTTGGGAAACTCAGCAGATGATTACGGATCAGGTAAAGGATATTGAAAATAAAGTTACGGAGGGATCTGTACAATATGATAAAGATAAAAAAACGGGCAAAAAGACCAATAAAGTTACATTAGTTGGTGTAGATGACAGTTCTCCAGTATTAATAGACAATGTAGCCGATGGAAAGATTGAAAAAGATTCGAAAGAAGCGGTTAATGGCGGTCAATTAAAAGATAAGATGGATTTTGTTCTTGAAAGTGCCAATAAGTATACGGATGAGCAAATTTCTCATCTTGTAAAAGATGGAGTTAGTGGGGCTAATTCATATACGGATATGAAGGTTTCGACATTAAGTTATGTTGTTGAGGATGTTCGAAAAGAGGCAAGACAAGCAGCAGCTGTTGGTTTAGCGGTATCTAGTTTACGCTATAGTGATATCCCTGGAAAATTAACTATCGCATTTGGTAGTGGTTTATGGCGTAGTCAATCTGCTTTTGCTTTTGGTACAGGTTATACTTCAGAGAACGGTTATATTGGTTCCAACTTGTCAATTACCACTTCTGGAGGTCACTGGGGTATAAGTGCAGGGGTTAATGTGATACTCAACTAATAAACGACTAAATCCATAAAATTGATTTGCCTTTTTCTTATTTAAGAAAAGGGCAAAAATTTTACTTTCTTCCAGAGCTCTCTAAAGCTATTCTAAATGTATAAAACACCCGTAATTATATAAAATCCGAATATAAAAAGCCTATGACAACTTTTGTTGAGAATAAAAGACCTTAGTGGTAAAGATTCAAAAAATTGATTGCTATTATTTTTATTTGTTAAAATGCTTCACGCAATGTAAATACGAATATACCCTTTATAAAATGAGACAGTTTTAGCTTTTATTTTCGTATAGTTTTAAACGTATGCTTTATAATGAAACGATCTACAGATATGCAACGTACTCCAAACATAAGTATTGCTTTAGATAGTGGAGCGCAAACGGAAAAAGAATGGAGCGTTGCTGTATGCAATATGGCTCACGCTTTAGAGAAAAGCAGATCGCAATAGGTGGTGAATATAATAAGAAGAGCGAATACGGGGAAAATGATTATACAACTTGCGAAGAGTGATTATTCAACAGTAGTGGGAACTGTTTCTAAAACTTTAGAATATGGTTCGATTTCACTTGGTCACCCGTGTATATGCATTTGCTCAAGAAGCTATTTCTATGGGTTTCTATTCAAAAGCAAATGGGGTTGGAAGTATCGCTTTAGATTCCTATTCTAAAGTGACGGTTGATGGGGGCTATTGGAGACAACTCTGTGTCCGGTAGGGCTGATGGCGTTTTTGGGTATACGTCTCTTCTGCAAGGACCGGCTAAAAACACTGAATCTCAATGGAAAAGTATGAAAGTTGCAATAAGTATTGGTGTTCCTAGTAAGAACATAACGCGACAAATTATAGGTGTAGCAGCTGGTAGCAAACCTGCCGATGCAATGAACCTTAGACAATTGCAGGATTTAGAAGAAGTCGTAAGAAAAAAGGTTGGAAACTGTCTATTTCTGGTGAGGAAGCTAAAGATATGGGTGCTAGATAGTACAATAAATTTTTCATCTGGAGGAAGTAACTTCACGGTTAAAAGAGATGAGGACGATGAAAATAAGCTCATATTTGGTTTGGCTAATGATATATCATTGAAAAGCATAACATTAGGAGAGAAAAGAAAAGTCGATGCAACAGGCTTAGTAATTACTGATGTCCCGCAAATAACCACCGGTAATATTAATGCGGCAAGTAAAAAAGTAACAAATGTTGCAGAAGGAACTAGCAATACTGATGCAGTGAATTTTTCACAACTGAAGGGAATAAAAGAACAAGTAGCAGTGAGTATTTTTGTAAAATAGGATACAGCAACGAGACACATTACCATTAGTAAGGATATAGATGGGGCATTTTAGTAAAAAGCTTTCATAAATCCTCTAATGAAATAAAAAAATCTTATTCACGAAAAATAAACTGATGCCTAAGCGGATGATCAATAGGCACAAAAATTATATCTCTTTCAAAGAGATCAAAGCTAAAAAACGATACACAACCTTTGATAGAAAAAACGAAAGCTATTCTAATATTAAGTATTTTTTTACCTTCCTTAAATTGACTTTCATGAACCTACCCCTAATTACTCTTTAAAGTCGCTGCAGAAACAAAAGCTTACGTCTTAATTTTATTGATGTCCTAAAACACGCTGTAAAAGCAGGAACACGCAAGGGAAATAGGAAAGCTTTAGAGCTCTAGATCATACCTTTTTTGTGTTTTTAATCTATTATTATGAAGGGGGGTATTATGAAAAAATTATATACTACACAAAATCTGCGTGATTTGAGTTTTTCTCGCTCACATCGTCGATCATCATTGTTTAAAGTAGCTTCGTTGGGAACTGCGGTTGCCTTGTTTTTATCGAATGCTGCTCCTGTTTTTTCAGCAAATTTCGATTTAACAAAAGCATCTCTTGAAAATGTGAAGAATGCTGCCGTGGTTTATCCGCAAAGCATTATCTCTGCGTATGATTACTATGATGGTGATAAGGAAAATTATTTAACGGCATTGAATGTAGCAATGATGCCAAAAGTTAACGCTTCCGATAACTATGTAAATTTTTTAACCAAAACCCTTTCTGCTATAAGTAATGATGATCCTATTGTGAATGTTTTGAGGGCAGATGGTAAAAATTCATCTGAAAGGACATTAGATGCAGGCTGGCAATATAAAAAATCGATTATCAGTGTACAGAATGGTGAGAATACAGCGATTATTGATGCATTGAATCTTTTGCGTAATGACTCTATGACTAGAATGCAGCGCGATACCGGACTGCAACGTGACGTAGAGGGTACTAATGTCATATTTGGTAATGATATAACAAAGGCTGAAAAACTCCATGGAAAGAGTGATATTGTTGCTCTTGGTGCCAAGATAATAGTAAACGCTCCAGATTCGGTTGCTGTTGGTTATGGCGCGCAGGTGGATAATAGCTTTACTGTTGCTGTAGGTCATTTGGCGTACGCTGTAGGTAAAAAAAGTATCGCAATAGGTGGTGAAGGTAGAAGTGGTAGTAAGCCGATTCCTACTGAGGGCCGTACAATAGCGACGGGCGAAGAATCAATTGCTATTGGACATCGTGCTAAGGCGGACAGTGAGGAATCTATAGCTTTTGGTGCTTATTCAAAAACGACGATAAATTTAGGCGTTGCTCTTGGGAGCGAGTCTGTGGCTGATGTTGCTGCGGGCGCTATCGGTTATAATTCTTTAACTAAAGGCCCTTCAGATTCTGACGACATGATATGGGCGAGTACACTAGGTGCAGTAAGTGTTGGTGATGCTAAATCAGAAAAAACGCGCCAGATTGTAGGAGTGGCAGCTGGTAGTGGCGACACTGATGCCATTAATGTTGCACAGTTAAAATCATTGCAAAAATACGTAGACCAAGGTTGGACACTATCTGTTGGGGGTAAAAATGCTAAAGCTGTTGGTGTACAAGATACTGTAGATTTGTCGGCTGCAAGTGACAATCTTAAGATTACAAAAGGTGAGGAAAACAATAATGTAACATTTGATCTAGCTAATAATATTACAGTGGAACGAGTTACCGCTGGGAGAAGCTCTATCAGTGATGATGGCATTTTGTTTGCTGATGGGGCTAAAATAACTGTGGATGGCATTGATGCTGGCAATAAGCAGATTACAGGAGTGGCAGCTGGGGAAGAACCTGATGATGCAGTGAATTTTGCTCAGTTGGAGCAGGTTAATCGCGACGTTGCAGGTGTAAGTCAAAATATATCACAATATTTTGGTGGTGGTGCAGATGTATCTAATGGTAAAGCACCAACTTACACAATTCAGGGTAATTCTCATAATGATGTTGGTTCTGCTTTTAATGCTGTTGATACTTCTATCACGAATAT
>NZ_JBHIRD010000001.1:0-8448 GCF_042196905.1 Bartonella sp. AA89HNZF | reverse complement strand
AAAGCCAATAGCAAAATTAAATTTCTTGCCAATGGAGACATTTCTGAAGATTCAACCGATGCAGTAAATGGTTCGCAACTTTATCTTATGAGCAACCAATTGGCTGCGTATTTTGGTGGTGGCGCTGGCTATAATAATGGAGAATGGACTGCTCCTACTTTCAAGATAGCACAATTCAAGGCTGACGGGAGCTCTAGTGAAAAGAAGGATTATCATGACGTTGTCAGTGCTTTTGACGGCGTAAGTGAGAGTATGTCTAAGATAAACGACCGCATTCAAAATGTTGAAAACAATGTCTCGTCCAATGGTTTAAATTGGAATGAGCAGAAAAAAGCTTATGACGCTAGCCATGATGGTCAACCAAGTAAGATTATCAATGTAGCAGATGGTAAAATTGCAGAAGGTTCAAAAGATGCAGTCAATGGTGGACAGCTTTGGGAGACCAACGAACGTATCACTGGCGTTGAAAAAGATATTAAACATATTGAAAACAGAGTCGACAATATTTCCACTACGGTTACGAATATTGGTGAAACGGTTTTCAATATTGAAGACAGAGTTGATAATATTGAGAACACGGTTAATAATCTTTCTGATGGTGCAGTTAACTATGATAAAGATGTTGATGGTAAAAAAACCAATAAGATCACTCTAAAAGGTGGCAACGAAAGTGAACCTGTTATGATTGATAATGTTGCCAATGGTCGCATTGAACAAGGTTCGAAAGAAGCTGTGAATGGTGGTCAACTGCATGACTATACCCAAGAACAGATGAAAATTGTTCTCGATGAATCGAAGCACTACACAGATCAACGGATAAATAATATCAGGATTGATGCTATTGATGGTGCTGTTGATCGGGCTAACCAATATACAGATATGAAGTTTAATATTTTAAGTTATGATATTAAGAGCGTACGCAAAGAGGCAAGGCAAGCAGCTGCCGTTGGTCTAGCAGTATCCAACCTACGTTACTTTGACGAGCCGGGATCTTTGAGTGTCTCATTTGGTAGCGGCGCATGGCGTGGACAATCCGCATTTGCTCTTGGAGCTGGTTATACATCTGAAAACGGGAAAATCCGCTCTAATCTCTCTGCCACGAGTGCTGGTGGTCATTGGGGCATAGGTGGTGCAATTACTCTGAAAATAAAATAATACGAACAACGAAAAGAAAACAAAACATCCACCCTTATTTATTGAAATAAGGGTGGATATTTTTTTTACAGATGCACAGTATTTATCTAGAGATAAGCATAATATTTGATGAGGCTATAAACTGTGAGGTTTTATAGAAGATTTTTCTATATTTTGTTGAAAAAAGATCACAGTAGAATCCATATTGCTAAAAAGCTATATTTTTATGTTGCTATTTTCTTGAACAGCCTATAGCTGTATGAAAATGTATATTAGTAAGACTCATTTTGATAAAATAATTCAAAGGGGGGATAAGTAGTGCGTAAAGATAAAAGGTACATCACGAGACCACGCATATATCATTATATGATATATTAAAAAGAAAAAATCCAACTAAAAAGCCAGTTATCCAAAGAAGAATATATTCCGGACATATTACAATTTCTTTTTACTTTACTTATTATTAATAAAACCATGCTTTCTAATAAAAATAAAGTCTATAGTTAGGAAAATACATACTAAAACCTAGTACAAAGGATTTTATAGTAATCACTACCAAGTAAAAAGTAATATCAAATATACAAGGCCTCTTTTTTAGTCAGGAAAAAACAGCACACTAAAACCCTTAGACTCTAAATGTATTATATTTATGTCCAAAAAACATAATCAAAAAGACAAACATTTAGGTCCCAACACAGAGAGCACAAACAAAACAAAAGACCCAAAATATTCACACTCTAAGCAATGATCCTCTACTCTAAGTTCCAAAGAAATCAATAATGCTAAAATGTGTCTTTTTTATGTTTTGGAGGTGTTTTTAAGTTTTTTCATTGGAGAGTTTGTTATGAAAAAATTATATGCCCCACAAGCAGCGAGTGAATTAAAACGTTCTCGTTTTTCTTTGGTTAAAGTTCTTTCGTTGGCTATAGCTGCTACATTCTTATCGAATGTTACGCCTGTTTTTTCAGCAAATCCTGATTTTAGAAACACCTTTCTTGAAGGTGTAAAAAGTGTTGGTATATCTTATCCACAAAGCATTCTCTCTGTTGCTGGTTTGAATGATTCTGAAGACTATGCAAATTTTCTAATCAATTTTTTTTCTGATACGGATGATAATAGTTCCATAATAAATGTTTTGACAGAAGGTAGCCGTTTTGCGCGAGTTGGAAATGTTGGTGATAAAAAAGCGCTACAACTTACAAGAAGTATTCATACGAATTCTATAGATGGTGCAGATTTTTCAAACCCTTCTGGTTTGTTAAGAACAGTATCGACCCAAAGAGCTGCAGCAAAAGGCAATGGTCATCCTCTGGAGCAGGGTTATAGTGCGAGTGCAAAAGGTTATGATGCTATTGCGTTAGGTCCATTGGCGGAAGCAAAACAAGATAGAAGTATTGCTATAGGTTTGTCTTCTTACGCTAATGCTCATAATAGTATTGCGATTGGTTCTGCTCCAGACTTTGCTACTGAAGAGCAAAGAACAACTGCTGGAGATGAAAAAGCAATTGCCATAGGTTTTCAAGCTAGAGCTTTCGGCAAGTTTACAATAGCGTTGGGGGATTCTGCTAGCACTACACAGGAAGATGCGATTGCTATTGGTCATCATGCAAAAGTAGATATACACCAAGGTGTTGCTATAGGAAGTAATTCTGTAGCTGATAGGGCTGATGGCGTTTTGGGGTATGCTTCTTTGCAGCAGGGACCGGCAAAAAACACTGAAGTGCAATGGAAAAGTACGCAGGGTGCCGTTAGTTTTGGTAATCCTAGTAAGGGCATAACGCGGCAGATTATAGGTGTAGCAGCTGGTAGTGAACCTACTGATGCAGTAAATGTTATACAGTTAAAAGATTTAGAAAAAGTCGTAAGAAATGGCGGTTGGAAACTCTCTGTTGGGGGTAAGAATGGTAAAACCGTTATTATGGACAGTACGGTAGATTTTTCCACTGGAAGTACAAATCTTACGATTACAAAAGGTGATAAAGATAATAATGTAAAATTTGATCTATCTAAGGAAATTGCAGTCAATAAAGTAACTGCAGGAAGCAGTACCCTAGACGCAACAGGTTTAGTGATTGCCAATGGTCCGAAAATAACCACCGGTGGTATAGATGTTGGCAGTAAAAAGATAACAGGAGTGGCAACGGGTACTGAAAGCACCGATGCGGTGAATTTTGGACAGCTGAAGGAAATAAAAGAACAGGTAGCAACTAGTAGTTTCGTAAAACAAGATGCACAGACGAAGTTCATAACCATTGGTAAGGATACAGATGGCGATAAAATCACAATTGCCAATAAAGATAATAAAACCAGAATTCTTTCTGGTGTTGCATCTGGCACGAACGACACTGATGCCGTGAATGTTGCGCAGCTAAAAGCTCTAAAAAACTCTATAACTTCAAGTTGGGATCTCTCTGTTGAGGGTGCAGATACGACGAGTGTTAATTCAACTAGTCCAATGGATTTGGCAGCTGGAAGTAGCAACCTAAATATTACAAAAGGCAAAGAGGACAATAAGGTAAAATTTGATTTAGCAAAGGACATCACACTGGAGAGCGTAAAGGCAGGTACAAATACTTTAGACGAAACAGGCTTAATGATTACAGGTGGTCCGAAAATAACAACTAGTGGTATTGATGCTGGCAATAAAGAGCTAAAAGGCGTTAAAGATGGGGCGCTCTCAGTAGGATCGACAGAAGCGGTAAATGGTTCACAACTTTTGGCAACAAATAATGAAATTGCTGATGTAAGAGACAGTATTCTTGTTAAGCAAGAAGAAGGGATGGCGTTAAGTCGCAGTCTCCATGCTGAGGGATCAGGTGTTATCACCATTGGGAAAGGAACTGGTGGCACTGAAATCAGCATTCTGAATAAAGATAATGGGGCAAGGAAAATTTCCGGTCTATTAGGTGGCGATCTCAGTGCAAATTCAGATGAAGCAGTCACTGGTTCTCAGTTGTTTACTACAAATCAAAATGTTACAACTGTAACAAGTGATCTCAAAACAGTATCTGAGAATATAGCCAAATATTTCGGTGGTGGCGCTAAATATGAAAATGGCGCTTGGACTGCTCCTAAATTTACTGTTAAGTCCGTTAAGGATGATGGCGAAACAGAAAACAAAGAATATCCTGATGTAGCGGATGCACTTGCAGGAGTTGGAAGTTCTATCACGAATGTTCAGAATAAATTGACTGAACAGGTTAATAATGTAATTACCAAAGTGGAAAGCGAGAGCTTTGTTCAGCAAGATAAGACAACGAGTCGTCTCACTATTGGAGCTGCAGTAGAAGGCAGTGAAATCAACATAGCTAACAAGACTGGTGCGGATCGGATAATTTCAGGTGTTGGTGAAGCAAAGAACAATAATGACGCTGTTAACAAAAGCCAGCTTGATAGCAATATCAAGAATGTCAATGATAATGTAACAAATAAGTTTAGCGAACTTACTAAAAACATAACGAATATTACTCAGCAAGTTAAAGGTGATGCTTTGTTATGGAATGATGAAGCCAATGCCTTTGTAGCACGTCATGAAAAGAGCAAAGAAGAAAAAGGCAGAGCTGTAGCGACTCAAGATAACAGCAAAATTACGTTTCTTTTAGATGGTGATGTTTCTAAAGATTCAACGGATGCTGTCACGGGTGGACAGCTTTATTCGCTGAACGAACAACTTGCAACCTATTTTGGTGGTAGTGCTGGCTATGATGAACAAGGACAATGGAAAGCTCCAAGTTTTAAGGTTAAGACAGTTAAGGATGATGGTAAATCTGAAGAGAAAACTTATAGCAATGTGGCGGATGCTTTGGCTGGAGTTGGTACTTCTGTTACGAATGTAAAAAATGAGATCAGCAAAGAGATTACGAATGTAGTGAGTGAAAGCCTTGTCAAGCAGGATAGGATGGGTCTTATTACTATTGGTGCGGAAAGAGGCGGCAATAAAATCAATATTTTAAATCGGGATGGTGATGCTCGAATTCTTTCTGGTGTTAAGGCAGCGCAAAATGGGGACGAGGCAGTCAATAAAGCGCAGCTTGATGCAAGTCTGAAGGATCTTTCCAGCAGCCTTCAGTCAGAAGATTCAGCAGTGGTTCTCTACGATAAAAAAGAAGACGGAATAGTTGACTATAGCAGTGTGACTTTAGGCAAAGGTAAGGATGCAGAACCAGTTGCGCTTCATAATGTAAAAGATGGTGTCATTGGTGAGAGCTCACATGATGCGATTAATGGTAGTCAGATCAATACAATTTCTCAGGATTTAGCTAAGTTTCTTGGTGGTGATGCAAAATTTGTTGGCGGTATGTTTACAGGACCAACCTACAAGTTATCTAAGGTTGATGCAGATGGTAATATAACAGACGGCTCTTTTAAAGATGTTGGTAGTGCATTTACTGGTCTTGATGCAAATATCAAGAATGTGAATGCGCGGATTAAAGAAGTTTCTGAAGGGGTAGCGCAGGATTCTTTGAATTGGAGTAATAAAGCCAATGCCTTTGTAGCACGTCATGAAAAGAGCAAAGAAGAAAAAGGCAGAGCTGTAAGGAGACAGGAAAACAGTAGAATTACGTTTCTTGCAAATGGTGACATTACCTCGAACTCAACAGATGCCATTAATGGTGGACAACTCTATTCGATGAGTAACACTCTCGCGACATATTTAGATAGTGGTGCTGGCTATGATGAGAGTGAACAATGGAAAGCTCCCAATTTTGTTATCAAGAAAGTTGATGCAGCAGGCAAAGAAAGTGAGAAAAGCTATAAGAGTGTAGCGGAAGCCCTTTCTGATATTAGTACTTCTGTCACGAATGTTCATAATGATGTGACTAATGTTGTCAGTGATAGCCTCGTCAAACAGGATGATGGAGATGCTGGTCGTATTACTATTGGCGCCAAAACAGAAGGTACAGAAATCAACATTGTCAATAAAAGTGGTGTGGATCGGACTCTTTCTGGTGTGAAGAAAGCTGTGAATGATAATGAAGCGGTTAACAAAAGTCAGCTTGATGAAAGTTTAGAGAAGCTTTCTAATAGTTTTCAATCTGATGACTCAGCTGTTGTTCATTACGATAAAAAAGATGGTGATAATGGCGGCATTAATTACACGAGTGTGACTCTAGGTAAAGGTAAGGATAAGGCAGCTGTAGGACTCCATAATGTTGCTGATGGTCAGATTGCCAAGGGTTCACATGATGCAATCTCGGGTGGTCAGATTAATAAAATCGGTGAGGATGTAGCTAAGTTTTTAGGTGGTGATGCTGCATTTAAAGAGGGTGTTTTTACCGCTCCGACTTATAAAATCTCTAATGTTTCTGACGATGGTACAGTAACGACTAATTCACATAACGATGTTGGTAGCGCCTTTGCGGGTCTTGATACGAGTGTCAAGAATGTGAACACTCATCTGTCTAATGAGGTCAAAAAGTTTGATGAAAAACTGAGTAATATTACGCAAGCAGTTCAAGGCGATGCATTGTTATGGGGTAAGACTAAAGGTGCGTTTGTAGCGACGCATGGGGACAATAAAGAGAACAGCAAGCTTACATCACTTGCAGATGGCTCTATAGTATCAGGCTCGAGTGATGCGATTACGGGTGGACAGATTTATGATCTGCAAAAACAGTTTGCGACCTATTTTGGTGGAGGAGCAGGTTACGATAAAGATGGACAATGGAAAGCTCCAAGTTTTGTGATCAAGAAAGTTGATGCAGAAGGTAAAGAAAGTGAGGAAAGCTATAAGAGTGTAGCGGAAGCATTTGCTGGAGTTGCGAGTTCTATCACGAATGTTCATAATGATGTGACCAATGTAGTTAGTGATAGCCTTGCGAAGCAGGATGAAAAGACAAAAGTTATCACTATTGGTAAAGAAGTAGAAGGCAGTGAAGTCAACATAGCCAACAAGACTGGTACGGATCGGACACTTTCAGGTGTTGGTGAAGCAACAAAGGATAATGAAGCTGTTAACAAAGGTCAGCTTGATAAAAGATTAGAGAAGCTTTCTAACAGTCTTCAGTCTGATGATTCAGCTGTTGTTCACTACGATAAAAAAGAGGGTGAGAATGGCGGCATTGATTACACGAGTGTGACTTTAGGTAAAGGTAAGGGTGCAGGACCAGTTGCACTTCATAATGTCAAAGATGGTGTCATTGGTGAGAGTTCACATGATGCGATTAATGGTAGTCAGATCAACACGATTTCTCAGAATGTAGCTAAATTCCTTGGTGGCGATGCAAAATTTGTTGAGGGTACGTTTACAGGACCAACCTACAAGTTATCCAAGGTTGATACAGCTGGTAATATAACAAATGGCTCTTTTAATGATGTTGGGAGTGCTTTTGCCGGTCTTGATGAGAATATCAAGAATGTGAATGCACGGATTAAAGAAGTTTCTGAAGGAGTAGCGCAAGATTCTTTGTTATGGAATGATGAAGCCAATGCCTTTGTAGCACGTCATGAGAAGAAGCAAGAAGAACAAGGCAGAGCTTTAAGGACACAAGAAAACAGTAGAATTACGTTTCTAGCAAATGGTGAGATTAGCGCTAAATCAACAGATGCTGTTACGGGTAATCAGCTTTTTGAAACGAATGATAAGGTTGTTACTTATTTAGGAGGCAATGCAGCTTTTAATAATGGTGCGTTTACAGGGCCGACCTATAGTTTATCGGAAATTGATAAAGATGGTAAGATAACAGCCAAACCTTTTACCAATGTTGGTTCAGCTTTTGAAGGACTTGATACAAATATCAAGAATGTCAATCAGAGGATTAAGGAAGTTTCTGAAGGAGTCGCACAGGATTCTTTGAATTGGAATAATGAAGCCAATGCATTTGTGGCTAAGCATGGAACGGAAGGAAACAATAGCAAATTGAAGTTTCTTTTAGATGGAGAAATTTCTAAAGGTTCAACAGAAGCGATCACTGGCAACCAACTTTATTCAATGAATCAAGCAGTTGCGACGTATTTGGGTGGAGGTGCTGGCTATGAAAATGGAAAATGGGTTGCACCCACATTCAAGCTTGAAACTGTCAATTCTGATGGTAGTGCTGGTGAGGAAAAGGTTTACAATAGTGTAGCGGAAGCACTTGCAGGTGTTGCAAGTTCTATTACGAATGTTCACAATGATGTGACCAATGTAGTCAGTGATAGCCTTGCCAAGCAGGATGATAATACGAAGGTTATCACTATTGGTAAAGAAGTAGAAGGTACAGAACTCAATATTGCCAACAGTAAGAAAGAAGACCGCACCCTTTCAGGTGTTAAGGCAGGAGTACTTTCAGCAGAATCGACAGAAGTTGTAAATGGCTCTCAGTTATTTGCAAC